>JACDAK010000077.1 GCA_013695495.1 Blastocatellia bacterium
TTTCCAGGTTTCCCAAAGCTTCGTCTCGGCGGCCACGAGTGCATCCGGTGCCGGTTTGAGGCTTGCGAGTTCGGCGGCCTTATCAAATGTAGAAGACGGCGGGCCGTATTCGCCCTTGGCATCGGGCGTGGGAACTTCCTGGTAATAGACCGCTTTCCAGCTATCGCCTTCGCGTTTGTAAATGACAGAAACGTTCAAGGGATCAGGCCCGGCGATGCCGTCGCAGGTGATCGCTCCGGTTGCTTTGAAGGTTAGGAGGGCGAGGTCGGGTGCGAGCTGGTCGACTGCTTCGTCGCTGAAGGTCAGTTCTTTCATCTCGCACTTGTGGCTCGTCCAGCTTTTAATGGCTGCGGCACGATCGGACGCTCCGTTGTAGCCGACGTTGACGAAATTTGACGCCATGTAACCTTCGAGGCCGGCGACGTTACGCGTTGCCCAGTCGTCCCAGGCTTTTCGCTCGATGCCGACAAGTTCGGCAACGGCCGGGGCGGCGGATGATGTTGCGGTGTTGGCGTTATTGTTGTTTGCATTGGCGCCGGCAACCGCAGTGGTGTTGCCGGTCGGTGTCGGCTCGCATGCAAGCGTGAACGAGATCGCAAAAAGGATCGCGAAGATGCTTAGATTTCTTTTCATTGTCTTTCTCCGTAAGTAGGTAAATCGAACCCGGCGGTGTGTACCTCTTGCGCCGTAACTGTTGGCAGGAAAAAAACAGTCTCGCGAACTATGGCATTAAACGGGGTCTCTTGCAACCGAAATCTTGATTGCGGAACGGAAGCTTTTGAAAAAACTCGAAACTTCGGTATCGGAGAAATCGTTAGGAAATCTGTCTTCATGGATAACTCGGCGATTTTCTGACCTATGCGGCAGCTTTACTCATTTTATTCGGACGCTTTTTGGATCGCACTCAAGTCGATCTTGGAGCACAAACTACGTGCGCTTTTGACACTGGTGGGAATTATTATCGGCGTAGCTGCGGTGATCGTAGTTAGTGCATCTATAAGCGGTTTAAAGACTTACGTGGTGGATCAGGTTTCGAAGGTGTTGGGTTCGAACCATTTTATGATCACGCGGATGGCGAGCGTCGGGAATACGACTGAAGAGCAGTATGAGCGGATGAACCGCCGCAACAAGGACGTGACGTGGGAAGAGTACGAATACATTAAGGACAATTGCCGCTTGTGTTCGTACGTCGGGGCGCAGATGAACGCGGGAACGGATCTGAAGGAAGGGACGCTGGAGCTGCCGGCGACGCGGATAATTGGCGTTACCGACAACATGTATGAGATAGAAGACAAGACGCTGACCGGCGGGCGTTTTTTCTCGACGGAAGAGGTCGCACGGTCGGCGAAGGTTGCGGTGATCGGGAATGACGTGGTGGAGAAATTTTTTGAAGGTAGGTCGCCTGTGGGCCAAACGATAAAGATACGCGGGGTTCCGGTGCAGATCATCGGCGTAGAGCAGAAACGGGGTTCGTTTTTTGGGCAATCGCAGGACCGGCACCTTTATATACCGATCACGCTCCACCACCAGATTTTCAACCGAACCGGCGGAATCCAGGTTCACGGGAAGACGATAGATAAAGATTCGTTCAAGCCGGCGATCGACGAGGCCCATTTGCTGCTACGCAACAAACGCAAATTGATGGGGAGCGACGAGGACACTTTTTCGGTCGTCAATGTGGATGAATTTAACGCCACGATGGATCAGATCACGGGGGCGATCGCGATGGTCGTCATTCCGATAACGATGATCATTTTGGTGGTCGGCGGAATTGTCGTGATGAATATTATGCTGGTTTCGGTGACGGAGCGGACGTTTGAAGTTGGGCTGCGCAAGGCGATCGGTGCGACGCGAAATCAGATAATGATGCAGTTTTTGATCGAGTCGGCGCTGCTTTGTGTGGTAGGCGGGATCATGGGGCTCTTGCTGGCGATCGGGGCGACGCAGTTGGTCGGTTATCTGCTGGGAATGACGATGACGATCACGCTATTTTACGTTTTTATTTCGCTTTCAGTCTCGAGTGTGATCGGTATAGCTGCGGGGCTTTACCCTGCATGGAAGGCTTCGCGGCTGGACCCAATTGTTGCTTTGACGCAGAACTAGGAAGGATATGAGGCTCACAGCATCGTTACCAATAGAAGTGTTGAAAATGGCGTTTGACAGCGTCATTTCGCACAAATTTCGCTCGTTTTTGACGATCCTTGGAATCGTGGTGGGAATTGTGACGGCAGTCGTGGTTGCTTCGCTGCTGACGGGAATGCGGCAGAGCATTGTTGCGATGTTTGAGGAGTATGGAACGAATAATATCTACTTGTTTCATTTGTCGACGGGGTTTGGGCCGGGCAATCGGGACGAGCGGAACCGGAAGCCGCTGACGGATGCGGATGCGGTTGCGATCTTGAGTCAGTCGACATCGGTCGAAGACATTGCGACGGTTGCGGTGAACATAGGGTCGTGGGGTACGGGATTTGACGACAACATGATCTATCGGGACAAGAATTACCGCTGGGCGAAGACGGACGGCGTGACTGCGAATTATGCGTCGGTGATGAACCTTGCTTTGCGGGAGGGGCGTTGGCTGACGGAGATGGACGACTTTGAACGGCGGCGAGTTTTGGTGGTTGGGGTTAATGCCGTTGAGGCTTTGTTTGGCGGGGATTCGGCGGAGGCGATCGGCAAGGTAATTCGCATGAACGGGACGACGTGGGAGATCGTCGGGGTTATTGAGAAGCGGCAGTCGGGATTTTTTGGTGAGAACGAGGAGGACAGCAAGATCTTTATGCCGTTTCGTACGGCGCGGAAGGCAGCGCCGTTGAGGGATGCGGTGCTGCATATTGCGGCTGCGAAGCCCGGAGCGACGCGGGAGGCGGTTGACGAGATCGAGGGAATATTGCGGCAGCGGCGCGAGGTGAAATTTGGTGAGCCGAATAATTTTGTTGTTAAAACGGCGGACGATTTTATGTCGCAGTTTGACGGGATGATCGCGGGAATAGGCGGGGCGGCGATCGCGATATCGTGTCTGGGATTGTTGGTTGGCGGGATCGGGGTGATGAATATCATGCTGGTTTCGGTGACGGAGCGGACGAAGGAGATCGGGATTCGAAAAGCGATAGGCGCGACGCGGAAGGCCATCGTGTTTCAGTTTTTGGCGGAGGCGATGGCGTTGACCTTTTTGGGCGGGGTTATCGGGGTCGCTCTGTCGGTGGGGATCAGTAATGTTTTGATGATGCTGCTGCCGTCGCTGCCGGCGAAGATCGAGCCGTGGATGATAATTTTGTCGCTGGGTGTATCTGTATTTATTGGGCTTGCATTTGGCGTGCTCCCCGCACGCAAGGCGGCAAAACTCGACCCGATCGAGTGTTTGCGCTACGAATAAAATAATTTATCTGTAATGGATCGAACTTTTTTTGCATTACTGTGCAAAAGCTAGATTCGCGCTCGTCATGTAGAAAAGATGCGTGAAAGATCAATCGCTGTTGTGCATTTCCAGCAACAGCAAAGAGCCTCGAAATAGGCTTATGAAGGTATTATAAAAAGTTATTGACATTTCTAAACAATGAGCGTAGATTCCCTTTATACGCCGCCCGATATAGTTCGAAAACTTAGTGGCCCCCGCGGGTCGTTCCCATCAGAAGTTCCGTCTCAGTTAGGCTGAGGCTAGGTGATTTTTGATAAGTTTGTGATCGATAATACAAGCCCGACGCCTTGCGAACGAGCTCCGGTTACTTCCGAACGCAACCCCAATGCGTGACCGCTGCTAGTTTTCAGTTTGTATATGTTTTGCACCGGCAACCACCGGTGCGTTTGCCGCAGGCCCTAACCACGCCCGAGCGGCGTACCCCCGCTGACCCTCAACAGCGTGTTAAAGACTGAAAAGGAGTAAAGAAATGAAGAGAAAGAATTTGTCCACTTTAAGAAAAATGTTGATGCTCGTCGCGGTGTTCGCGGTCGCAGCCATGTTCTCAGTCTCCGCGAACGCGCAGGCTGTTGCAGGAGCTCCAACGACCACTGTTGGGATCCAGCCAGTTCTATATCCGGGCAACTTTGTTGCAGATACGGATGATGAAGTTTGCTATGCCATCTGCAGACTGTTCGAAGATTGCGATGTGACGGGTGAAATGCGCGGAATCAAGGTTGATCCGCCGGCGCCCGGAACGACCACATACGGCCAGCTTGACATCACTATCTCAGCGAACGGCCAGATGCTTGATTGGAATACGAATGGGAGCGGCGCCCAGGTCCTCTGGTTCATCATAAAGGGTGGACGGAACTTCAATTTGTATACCTACGTTGGCGTGGGCGGTTTCCCGTTCCCTCTCGATACCGGACTTCATTCGCCGGGTTCGTATAACAGGCGGGGTCAGTTGGTATATCCGCAGATCAGCCATTTCAACGCTTGCTATATTCGCGGCGGCGGAACCGGCGGCGATCAGGGATGCACCCCCGGTTACTGGAGAAATCACTATGATCGTTGGGTCGGACTCGTCGCTATGGCCGATTTTGATACGACTTTCGGTGTCGATATGTTCACGCCGGACGCTACTGTTGGCCAAGTGATCAGTGCACCTAACACCTATGGTTCAGACGCATTTCACGCGGTTGCAGCACTTCTAAATGCAAATGCAGCTGAGCTTGCGACCGATGCTCCGGGTTACGTTGCGTATCCGTCCACGCCGGGACAGGTCATTGGGATGGTACAAGTGGGTAATTTTGGCGATCTAAAGAGAGCTAATGAGCTCGGCTGTCCGCTGGGCGGGTCGCCCGCTTGCAGCAAAGCGAATCGTGGAGCTTGCGTTCCCCTTCCGTAACGACTCGATCGTTAACTTAAATGGAGATCGGGTGGCCTCCGGCCACCCGATTTTTTTCATCGCGTTCAGCCTATCGAGTCTGGATAATGCCTACTAGACTTCCGATCCTCGATAACTTTTAGTCAGCCATTTTCGCCCCTACTCGACGGATCGTGTTCGGAATTCCGACTCACCGCACTGCAAAACTAGTTGTAGCAGTTGCGGATACCCCGTTGTGAATCGCGATCACCCGGACGTCGTAGGTTCCCGTCACGCTGCGCTTCTTGTTGAAGCGATAGCTGAACGTTGCGACACCGTTCGATCCGGTTACCGCGGTTCCGTTGATCGGCTTTCCTCCATTGCGCGCGATGACCTCGAATTCGACCGACGCTCCCGTAAGCGGCTCCAGAGTATGATCTCATCGCAGTTATTTTCTCCTGCTTTCAATCTTCTGCTCTTTGCCTCTAAAGCGGATATCTCACTTGCTACTTAAACAGGACATATAATGTGCTAGCTACAACAGGGAACCGGAGGAGTATCGGATTGCAGGGGGTTCTGGTAATCTTTTGCCTATGAGAATGGTATTGATCGGGGCGGCGGTCTTGTGTGGAGCGGCGGCTATGGTTATGGGGCAGGCTGAGGGGGCGAAGTATCGGATATTTGACGGGGCGGGGCAGCCGACAACGTTTGAGCAGCTTATGGCGGCGGCTGTCGCGGCTGACGTAGTGTTTCTCGGTGAGCTTCACGACGACGCGGTCGGCCACGCCTTTCAGCTTGAGGTGTTTGAGGCGGCGGTGAAACAGGCGGGGGGCAAACGTCCGGTAGTGCTCTCGCTTGAGATGTTTGAACGCGACGTGCAGATCGTTTTGGACGAATATCTCGCCGGCCACATCACCGAAGATCACTTCCTTCGCAGCTCGCGGCCGTGGCCGAATTACAAAACGGATTACCGCCCGCTGGTTCAGCTTGCACGCGAAAACAAGCTTCGCGTTGTTGCCGCCAACGCTCCGCGCCGGTATGTGAACATGGTCTCGCGGCTCGGTCGCGATTCGCTCGCCGTGCTCTCACCCGAGGCGAAGGGTTGGCTTGCTCCGCTTCCTTTCGGCGAACCTTCGGACGCTTACGCGAGAAAGTTCAATGCACTCATGGGTCGCATCCACGAACCGGGGACTGCTCCGAGCACCATTCTCTATTCTCAGACGCTTTGGGACGCGACGATGGCACACTGGGTCGCCGAAGCGCTCAATAAACAAAAAGACGCTCTCGTCGTTCACGTCAACGGCGGCTTCCACACCGAAGGCCGCCTCGGCACCGTCGAACATCTGCTTCGTTATCGTCCCGCGTCCCGCGCCCTTGTCGTGACCGCACGCTACGAGGACGACTTCCGCACCTTTGATAAAGAGAAACACACCGGCATCGGCGATTTCGTCGTGCTTACCGACGCTTCGCAGCCCCGCAGCCGCTAAACAGAGAAAGGCCCGGCTCATCTGAACCGGGTCTTCCGCTGTTGCACCAAAGTTGTCGGCAGTTGTCGGCCTACCGATAGATATCGCGGCCGTTATGGTTTTTCCATTCACTTTCGAAATAATCTGCGTCTTCGTCCGATCGCGGATTAACACCGATCACGGTTCCGCCTTCGCGAATGCCGGTTTCATAAGCCTGTGCTTTCTCTTCAGGAATTCCCCATCCGATAAGCCCGCCGACCAATGTTCCGGTCGCTCCGCCGGCACCTGCACCAACTAAAGCCGCTGCGATCGGACCCGCGACGACCAGGCCGAGACCCGGAATCAGCACGCTTGTTCCGATGGCAGCAATACCGCCGATGATCGCACCGAGCGTTCCGCCTATCGCCGCGCCGGCTCCGCTTCCTTCAAGAGCTTTGTGCCCGAGTTCCGAATTAGCCGCAGCCGGATCGTTCCCGTAGTGTTTGTCGCGCGTCTCGT
>JACDAK010000083.1 GCA_013695495.1 Blastocatellia bacterium
GGCGATGTTCGTGGTGTTCCCGTATCTTCTGCCCTTCAACGGCGAACGCCCTCCATTCGGGGCTTGGGTGACAGGGCGTTTGGCCATCGCGGGTGTGGCATTGGTCGGAGGGATGCTGTTCAGCCAAGGCGTAGGTGCGATCTTCCCGGAAGTGTTCAAATTCCTACCGCTTACGCTGTTGATGGTGGCGGCGATCATCAGCTGCACCCTACAATTCTATGGTATAATGAGGGTTCGTTTGGCGAGATAGGCAAAAGGCGTCGGACGATAATAGACCGCAGGCGTTTCGGGACGTCTGCGGTTTTTCATTTGGCAGGAACGGCCGTCTTAACTGGGTTAAGAGCGTTATAAATGCGTTCCGTGGCGGAATACAGATCTAAATATTGGTCTGGCAGCAATGCCTGGGCACCATCGCAGAGAGCCTGTTCGGGAAAAGGGTGCACCTCAACGCGGCGCAGTGCAGGGACGATCGAAAGGTCGAGCGCATTCCGCGCGTGATCGGCAAAAGTACGGATCCCACGTTCACAGAGTATGACCGCTTGATTTCCTACGGACATAATGTACTCCGCAGCGAGCAGCAGCTCATCCATTGAGGCCGACAGCCCGCGTTTAAGAAGCACGGGAGTTTTTACGCGACCGACATACTTTAGCAGCGAGAAATTCTGCATATTGCGTGCGCCGATCTGGATACAATCGCCGTACCTCGCAACGAGGTCGACACCGCGCTCGTCCATCGCCTCGGTAACGATATTCAGACTGAATTCGGAGCGGACATCCGCAAGCATCTTGAGCCCGTCTTCGCTGATGCCTTGGAAAGCATAGGGCGAGGTGCGAGGTTGAAACGCGCCGCCGCGAAAGAACCTTGCTCCGCTCTTAGCAACGACGCGGGCCGCGGCGAAGAGCTTTTCGCGAGACTCGATGGCACAGGGACCTGCGATCATCGCGAGGGCTCCATTGCCGATGACGCCCGTACCTACGTTCACCGCCTGTGTCTTTGTAGTTGCTTCTGAAACGGCGAGCCGGTGAGGCTTGGTTACTCTTATCGCCTCGGCGACCCCGGGAAGATTCTAGAACTTGCCAGGATCGATCGCTCCGGTATTACCAGTATATCGCGATCGCGGTCCGGTGGGTTCCGGGCATCGGCTGAGCTGTAAACCCAAGGGCCTCGGCTGCACGAACGACTACGTCGATCTGGCCACCGGTTGCCGCAGGGTCCATTACTATGAGCATAATCGGTTGGAGGGAAACACCTGCGTGAAATAGTGCCTTTAGAAGCGAAAGGGGGTTTTTGCAAATGGGCGGGCGTGCCCCGGACGTCCGTTGCTGCACGTGTGGAAGCGTAAAAAATGCCCATCAAGAAGATGGGCGAGTGGCTCGGAGGAAATCTGACTTTGTAACAAGCTAATTAGAACGGGTTCCGCATGAACGCGATATGGCCATGGTGGAAGAGAACGAGTTTTCTGAGTTGGAACAATGTCGGGCGTCTGCTACGGAATGTTTGTACCAGATGCTCGCCCCTGTGTCAATCACATTCTTTCGGGTACCTCGACACCGAGTGTATTGAGAGCTTTCGTGAGGGAGGATCGAGCACGGTCGGCGACGTGTACGAGCAGTGAGCGTTTCACCGGATCAGTTTCCGGAATGATCTTGTAGTTTCGATAGAAAAGGTTAAAAGCTTTAGCCAAATTGAACGTGTATTTCGCGAGTATCGCAGGTTCGGTTGCTGCCGCTGCCTGTGCGATGGCATCGTCGAGTCGGGCTGCCGTTAGGAGCATCGACCATATACCCGTGCCGTCTTCCGATGCGAACACTTCCGAAACCTTTGTGGGATCTGCTAGAAAATTGCGGGCATCCTCGAGGCTTTCGTTATTCTCTGCAAGCTTCCGAAAGATCGAATTTGCCCGAACGGCTGAATACTGACAAAAGACGCCCGTCTCGCCCTCAAACGATAGAGCCTCTTTGAAATCGAACACGATCACGGTCGTGCGCGTGAATTTGAGAAGAAAGTAACGAAGTGCTCCCACCGCGATCTGGTGCGCGATCAGATTTTTCTCGGCAGCAGGAGCCTCGGGATGCCGTGCTTCGACCTCTTTAAGCGCGTTTTCTTCGAGGCGGTTCAGGAGGTCGTCGGCTTTCACCCCTAGGCCTTTTCGACCGCTCATTTCGACGAAGGGCCTTTTGCGATCTTCGTCTGAGATCACGAAACCGAGCTCTTCGGCTGCCGCAGGCGACAGGGCGACCATTTCATAAGAAAGATGCACACTCGCCGCTTCGCCTTTCTCAGGATAAATGGCGGAAACACCCTTCTTTACGATGTCCTGTGGATACGTCTGGCGGGTGTCAATCACGTTATATACTATGGAGCCGTTTCCAAATTCCGGGGACTGTGAAGCTTCTCGCTCGTCCGCGGTGGTAATCCAAACCTCTTTGCCGTCTGCGTATTTGTGAAAAGGTTTATAGAAGAAGTCCATCCCGAGGATGCCTAGTTTCCACATCTGATAAGCGATGTCCTTACCAGTGTAGGTAACGGTTCCGTTTGACCGCACAAGGATCTTGTCCGATTCGTGTTCCTCGGTTCCAGAATGTTCGGCGAACGGCATCACCCAGCAGCCAGCGTTCTTGCCTTCTGTTTCGTGGTGGATGACGTTCATCGATTTCATCTGCTCGAATGCCTTTTCCCAGAATTTGAGGTGCAGGATCTCCGATTCGCGCGGCAACAGGTCGTATCTGATAGAGAAGCGCTCCATCGTTTTCAGAATGCACTGCACATTACGGGTGGCTACGTAATCGGCAAGTTCGGCAGTGCTGTTGCCGCCTTCTTCGATCAGGTGCAGGACCTCAGCACGGCGAGCCTTCAGCTCTTCGTCAGACTGATAAGCTACGCCGACGCGGCTGTAAAGGTCCCAGCAGTAGTAGTCGAACGATGTTCCTTTAGCTGCGAGTTCTGCGTCCAATGACTTTATGCTTTCGAGGTCGAGCTCCTCGAGATGTATGAAACCGACGACGACATCAGCCACCTGAACACCGGTGTTATCGATGTAATTCTGCACCTCGACCAATTTACCGCCGTGCTGTAGAATTCGGACAAAAGTGTCGCCGAGCACAGAATTTCTGACGTGGCCGATGTGCGCAGCTTTATTAGGATTGACGGAGGTGTGTTCGACACAGACTTTTTCGCCGGTCGGTCGCGACCGATCCCCATCACTGGATAGCGACTGCTGAACGAACC
>JACDAK010000115.1 GCA_013695495.1 Blastocatellia bacterium
CGAATCCGTCGCCCGAACCTACCATCAGGGAACTCCTTACTCGCTACCCCACGCGATGTTTGTGATCGATCGGCGCGAAAACAACAAGATCTACTACATAAACTCCCTCCGCTATCGCTTTCATAAAGACTTCCTTTACGCCACCTATCTCGTCCCGCTCGGCGCCGATGTCTTTGAACCCGTCTATATTAACGAAGACCGCCGATTCATCGTCGGCAGTGTTGCCTGGCAGCAGCCGGTCGAAAAATTTACGTGGGAAATCTGGGAAGGGGACATGGCAACCGCCGAACACCTCACCATCGCTCACAAAGTGATCAACGACACATTTTTTGCACCCGTCGCTTACAAACCTAATTCGTCGCGTCAGGAAGAAGTATCGGCCGGCATCAAGATGGACCGTGTTCTTCAGACCGAAATAATTAAGAACCAGGAGTATCTTGCACTCAATCCGGGCACCGCCGTCGGTCGCATCCACATCATCGACAAACTCGACGACACTGTCGAGATCGGCGATAACGAGATCGTCATCCTCAGAGAATTGCCGATGTCTCTGCCGCCGGTCCGCGGCATCATAGTCGCCAAACCTTCTTCGCCGCTCTCGCATGTAAACGTACTTGCGAAAGGCTGGGGCATCCCGAACGTCTACATCAAAGACGCCGATAAACTTTTCAAAGATAAGCACACTTTTGTTTGGGAATTCGAAGCGACGCTTACCGGTTATAAGTTCAACCCGGTCGATTTCGAGGTCATTCGCGAGCGCTTCGATTCGCCCAATCAGCAAGTGCCCCCGGTCGACCTCGGGGTAACGAAACTAACGCCGCTCGCCGAGCAGCGTAAAACTGACAGCGTTGCATTCGGCGCCAAAGCAGCGAATCTTGGCGAGATCCTGAATGCGAAGGTCCCCGGCATTACCGTTCCCGACGGCTTTTCGGTTCCGTTCCATTGGTACGACAAGTTCATGAAAGAGAATGGCATCGACAAGATCGTCGATAAACTTCTCGATGATTACGACTTCATCCACAACCCGCGGTACCGCCGCGAAAAACTCAACGAGCTTCGAAAAGCTATCGAAGCCGGCAAGTTCGACTCGGCGCTTCAGCGTGAGATCGTCCAAAGATGGCGCACGCAACTCGGCTTCCGCCCAGTTTTTGTTCGCAGCTCGTCGAACGCCGAAGACCTGCCGAATTTCTCAGGCGCCGGACTCTACTCAAGCGTTCCTAACGTCCGCACGACAGCGAACTTGATTGCGGGCATCAAAAAGGTGTGGGCATCGCTCTGGAAGTTTGAAGCATACGAGGCTCGCGTTCGTAACTACGTGAGCCAGGAAGACGTCTATATGTCCACGCTCATTCAAGTCGGCGTCGATATGCAGCGGGGCGGCGTGCTCATCACAAAGGATCCTTTCAATGCGGTGCCGGGGGATGTTATCTACATGAGCTCCGTGTGCGGCCACAACTCGGCAGTTGTTAACAACACCGGCATTCCCGAACAGCTGATGTACATCGCCGAATCCGACACGATCCGGGTGATGACTCTATCTGAGCAAGAGAATTCGCTCCGCTTTGCCGCGGCCGGCGACCTTCGCGGGACTGCAGATAAATGTGCGGGCCCCGGCGGGCGCGTTATGAGCGACGCTCAGGTACGGAACCTCGCGAAAGCAGCACTTGCGATCCGCGACGTTTTTGGAAATGACGTGCAGGATATAGAATGGGGGATTGTCGGAGCGCGGCTTTATATATTTCAATCACGGCCGTACCTCGACGCGATCAAACCCTTTGAAGCAAAAACGCAGTGAGGCAGTAATGAAGATCTTGTTCTTAGCAGTCGCGGCGCTAGTCGCCGCAGGATGTTCAGCCGGAGCATCGCCGGTCAGCAACGCACCCGCAGATTCCGGCAGCGACGCACCTTTGAGAGCAGAAAAGATGCAGTCCACTCTCGATCGCACGCTCGAAAACCAGCCGCCGCGAGCCGCAGCAAGCCCCAACGGCGGCGGAAAGTGGACCCAAAGCGGCGACCCCATCGATACGAAGGAATTTGACGCCGCAATCGCAAAGGCTAACAAGGACCTAAAGGCTCGTCCGGACGACGCGACAGCTAAGGCATCTGCGGTGGAGGCATATTTCAGCCGCGGATTTGCACTCACCGAAGCGCGTCAATATGCTTCGGCCCTCGGCGATTATCGTCGCGCGCTAAAGCTCGATCCCGACCACGCCGAATCCCAAAAATGGGAACAGCAGATCATCGGAATCTACACCATGATGAAAAAAGATTACCCGAAGGAAGGCGAAGAACCACCGCCGTTGCCCTTCAAAGAAAGCTAATTATTTTGGAGAATTGAATACGCTTATATGGCACTTTCAGCAAACGATATCAGAAAAGGCATGGTCATTCTGCACGAAGGCACGCCTGTAAAAGTGATGGAATTTCACCACCACACCCCCGGCAACCTCCGCGCAATGGTACAGGCACGCCTGCGCAATCTGCTCACCGGAAACTCTTTCGAATACCGCTTCCGGTCAAATGAAAACCTCGAACGCATTACACTCGAACAGGATAAAATGGAATATCTTTATTCCGACGGCTCGCATCACCATTTTATGAACCAGGAAAGTTACGAGCAGGTTGCTCTGACCGAAAACGAGCTCGGCGACGCCGCTCAATGGTTGATGCCCGGCCTCACTCTGGAAGTCGAATTCTATAACGGCACACCCATCGGAGTTGCGTTACCTGCCTCGATGGAGCTCACCGTCGTTACGACCGAACCGCCGATGAAAGGTGCAACTGCGTCGAACTCTAACAAGCCCGCAACGCTCGAAAACGGCGTGACGCTTCAGGTGCCGCCGTTCATCGTCGAAGGCGAAAAGATCAAAGTTAACCCATCCGAATCTCGATACATGGAACGGGTTAAATAGCGCGTTGAGGCATCGCCCAGAAGGGAGCGTTATAATGTACGCCCTTTACAGCTTTTTATTAGCCGTTGCCTTTGTCATCCTTAGCCCGATGTTCTATTTCCGACGCGAGAAATACGCGTCGGGTTTCAAACAGCGCCTCGGCGACCTCCCTCAATTCATTCACGACAGCCGTCCCGTCATTTGGCTACACGCCGTGTCCGTCGGCGAGGTGAATGCCGCACGCCCGCTGGTCGACGGCATTCGCGAACGTTTCCCGGATCACCGGGTCGTCGTTTCCACCACCACAAAAACTGGCCAGGACCTCGCCCGCCGCGTTTTCGCCGATTCGGCGGACGCCGTTTTCTATTTTCCGTTCGACTTCAAATTCAGCGTTCGTAAGGCTCTCGCACATTTCGATCCCTCCGTAATTCTTTTGATGGAAACCGAGATCTGGCCGCGGTTCATCACCGAAGCCAATGGAGCAGGTGCTCGCGTTGCCATCGTAAACGGCCGGCTCTCTGAACGCTCCTATCGCCGATACGCAAAAGTCCGCAACTTGCTCCGCGGCGTTCTCAAGCTCCTTGATGTCGCACTCATGCAAGGCTCCTCTGACGCTAACCGTCTCATCTCGCTCGGGGCTCGGGCTGCTGGCGTCGAAGTCATAGGCAACCTAAAATTCGACATCGCACCTGACCCAACCGAAACCGAACTGACCCGCCAGATCGCCGGCCGGTTCGCCCTCACGAACAGCCGTCCAACCATCGTCGCCGCCAGCACCCATGACCCCGAAGAGCGTTGGATCCTGGACGCTTATTGCTCACTCGCCGCCGGCCGCTCGGCCGAACGCCCACGTCTGATCATCGCACCGCGCCACCCCGAACGCTTCGACAAAGTCGCCGCACTACTTCGCCAGTTTCGCGACGACCCCGCATGCGAATGGAGCAGGTACACCGTCGCACGCCGGTCGTCCGAGTCGGCTGAACAAGATCGCGACGCCGACATCATCCTTCTCGACAGCATCGGCGAACTTCGCGCAGTGTACCCACTAGCCACGATCGTCTTCGTCGGAGGCTCGTTAGTTCCGCACGGCGGCCAAAGTGTCCTCGAACCCGCCGCCGCCGGCAAAGCCATAATCACCGGCCCACACACCCATAACTTTGCCGAGGTTAACAAAACATTTCTTGCGAGCTCCGCGTTGATACAGATTGATCCAGCACGGAGCGAGGTTGTTGCGGATGAGCTCTTCGTCACCATTTCCGATCTCCTAGAAGATCCCGAAAAGCTCAGCTCTCTCGGCACCGCGGCATCAGACGTGATGACCGCGAACCGAGGCTCGACAGCAAAGACCATTGAGCGGCTCACTTCTATACTCAGCCAGAAATAATGACAGCGCTCTTCATTCTTTTCGCGGCGATCCTAGTCTATTTCAGCCTCCGTTCCCTCCTCGGCGGCGTTGCGTATCTAAAATACTTCCGCCGGGAACTTGCAGGCGAGCTAAGTACGAATACTCCGTTCGCGACCATCTTCGCCCCCTGCAAAGGTGTCGAAGAAGGGCTTCGCGAGAACTTACTGGCCCTGCTCCAGCAGGATTACCCGAACTTCGAGATAATCTTTATCGTAGACGATGAATTCGACCCGGCAGCAACCGTGATCCAAGAGGTCCTGGATGACCGCAGCCACGTTCGAGCCCATCCAAAGGTCAGTATAGTCATCGCCCCGAAAGCCACTGATTCAAGCCAAAAAGTGACGAGTCTGAGAGCCGCTATCCCGTCCGCGACCGCGCAAAGCGAGATATTCGTCTTCGTAGATTCCGATGCCCGACCGTCGCCTCAGTCGCTCCGCTATCTCGTTGATGCTCTTCAAGATGACAGCGTCGGAGCCGCTAGCGGGTACCGCTGGTTCGTCTCGGATGAGGTATCGCTCGCCAGCGAATCACGCTCCGTTTGGAACGCATCCATCGCCTCTGCTCTCGGCTCGAATGAGAGCACAAACTTCTGCTGGGGCGGTTCAACAGTCATCCGCCGCAGAGTGTTCGAAGAGCTTAAGATCAACGACGCTTGGCGCGGCACCGTCTCCGACGATTTCATCCTGACACGCGTGGTCAAAAACGCCGGCCTGAAAATCAAATTCGTGCCCGCTGCTCTGACCGCGAGCGTCGGCGGCTGCGGTTTTGCCGAACTCCTCGAGTTCTCTACACGCCAAATGAAGATCACACGAGTTTACGCGCCCCGCCTTTGGGTGACTTCACTGATCGGAGCCGCGCTTTACGGAGTCGTCGTCATGTGGAGTTTTGCGATCATTTTGTTCAATAGCCACGACCGACTTGCCCTCGCGGCTGCCGTTACGACGCTTGCCCTCATCGCCGCGTTGAGCACCGGCAAAGCGTATCTGCGCCTCAAAGCCGTGCGTCTTGCACTTCCTGCATACACAGAACAGATCCAGCGACAGACGCTTCCGCACCTGACACTCTGGGCAGTCACACCATTCGTCTATCTCGGGAACTGCTTGGCGGCGGCGTTTTCGCAGCGAATAACGTGGCGCGGAACAGACTACATAATGGTTTCGGACCATGAAACGGTCATCGGTCGAACAGATCAAAACCCCCGTAGAAAGTGATATGATAACGGCAAGATGATCAAGAATTTGCTTGATAGTGATGAGCCCGCCCCCGACCGCTCAACCGATCCTGACGAGGTACGGCCGAGAAAGGGTAAATTCCTGAGCGTCCTCGACGTCTCAGACCTCGACGCCGCGTCTGATAGGATTGAAACAGCTCCGCCGCCTGAAACCGCTGCGGGGGAAGCTGCGGCGCACCCCTCTGAAACCCCGACAGAATCGTCGGCAGAGCCCGCGAAAAAACAAAAGTCTTTCGAAGATCCGGCAACGACGCCGGCGGAAGGTCCTGCTGAGATTTTCCAGCCGTCGGAAACGCCGATCGAAAAGGAAAAGGAAGAGGATATACCCAGCACCCGCCTTCCCTACACACCTCCGACTGCAGCCGAATCGATCCGCATGAGCGGCCTGGCGTATTCCGCCGGTCTGGTGCTCTTTGCATCGATTGCGTTTATGGCCGTCCTCGGCTGGCTCGTCGACCTGCTCTTGGGGAGCACCCCGTGGGGCATTGTCGTCGGAATGCTCCTCGGTTCGATCATCGGTTTTGTGCAGTTTTTCCGCATAAATTCAGAGATCCTCGACACCATGCGTCCGAAATCGAAAAAGCCGGACGAGGGCATGTTTCCCGCTGCTGAAAAACGAACACCGGCCCCGCGCGACGATCCCAATCCGAAATAGCCCTCCCGCCTTTGAATTTTTCCTGTATCGTTAGTAGAATTTAGGGTTTGAATGAACGACGGAACCGAGCCTGGCGCAATGCCTGAAGTTGAGATAATGCCTCCGTCACACGACCGGATCCTTTGGCTGATGGCAGCCATCGGCGTAGCCGGCACAGCCGCCGGTGTCGCGTTCATCTCGGCCCGTTTCGGCATCGGCGTTCTGCTCGGCACCGTGCTCGCGTTCATCAGCTATTACTGGTTGAAACACTCATTGAAACGGGTGTTCGCCGAAGCCGAAAGCGGCGAAAAGCCGCGTCTTTCAGCACTTCGGTACATTGCAAGATATTTTACGCTCGGGGCGATCATCGCGTTCATTTACGCGACCGGGATAGTGCCCATAGCGGCAGTGATAATAGGTTTGGCAGGCTTCGGCCTTGCGACCGTCGTAGAAGGATTTATTAGAATTTTTTCATCGATTTTTAGCGTAAAAGGAATTTAAGATGTTCTTATTTGCAGAAGGCGGCCATCCGACACCGCTGATCGTAGATTTCGTAAACTATTACCTCGGCGAACCGGTTCATCGCTTTCAGATGAACTATACAAAGCCGATCTGGGACAAGTTCTTCTCGAACTTTGGCACTGACGCCGAAGCGGTCTTCGGCATTTATACCACCGAAAACGCGATCCCCTGGTACACGATAATGTTCTTCATCGCGTGTGTCCTAGCAGTTATCGTGATCGGCATCTTTAAGGGCAAGCTCTCTGAAGATGACCCGAAACCCGGCCAACTCACGCTCGAAGCCGGATTTCTAGCCGTCAAAGATCTCATAATCAGCGTCGTCGGGCTTCACGGATACCGCTACTTTCCCGTCGTTGCAACATTCGCCGTCCTCGTCCTCATCTCAAACCTGTTGGGGACCTTCCCGCTCTTCATGGCCCCGACGGCGTCCGTCAACGTTACCTTCGCGCTGGGTCTCTCGTCGTTTATCTATTACAACTACGTCGGCATCAGTGAAAACGGTTTTCTGAAACACATCGGGCACCTATCCGGTCCAAAGCTGCCGCTGCTTATGGCGATCTTCATTACGCCGCTCATCTTCTCGATCGAGCTCATCAGTAATATGATCCGCCCGCTGACCCTCGGCATTCGGCTATTTGCAAACATGTACGCTGACGAGCAGATCTATTATCAGATCTCAAACCTCTACCCGCCTTACACGCAGATCCTTCTGCCGGCGGCAATATTGATTCTCGCGGTCTTCGTAGCGTTCGTACAAACGCTCGTGTTCACACTATTGTCGATGATCTATGTCAGCGAGGTCACGCATGCGCCGCATGACGACGATCACGACCAATTGCATGACGACGCGGCGAAGCACGCCATTGCGACACAGGCGACAGCTTAGGTTTTAATCAAGATCTGAACGCCATTAAGCGTTCATTAGCCGGAAGATAAACCGGCGACACTTAGACAAGAAAGTCGGCGTTCTGCATTTATAGCAGATATGCCCGCACGCAACAGGAGCCTTGACTCCAACGAGAGTAGAAATCAAGGCATACCGGAAGCGAGGCGAAATAATCAGGCCGCAGGCCGTCGAGCGATTCTCTTGGTGTCATAAAATCACAATAAAAAAACAGGAGAATAAAATGAACAAATTAAAATACACATTGTTCGCAACGCTCGCTATCGCAATGATGGCTGTCGTTGCAACTGCTCAGCCGGGTGCCGCTGCCGGAGCCGCTGACAACCAGTTCACGCTCGATTCGGCCC
>JACDAK010000153.1 GCA_013695495.1 Blastocatellia bacterium
CCAACGGCTATTATTTCCAGCCGGAAAAGATCAAGAAGCTGAACGAAGCGGGGCTAGATTATCTTCAGATCTCGATAGATAACGTGACGCCGGACGATGTTTCGAAAAAGAGCCTTAAGGTGCTCGATTCGAAACTGGTGAACCTGCGCGACCATGCCAGGTTCAAGGTCAACATCAACTCGGTCGTGGGCGGCGGCGTGGCGAATCCGGAAGAGGCTCTGATAATCGCCAACCGTGCGCGTGAGCTTGGTTTCTCTTCTACCGTGGGGGTCATCCACGACGAAATGGGGCTGAACAAGGGCCTGACACCGCGTGAAAAAGAAGTTTATAAAGAGATCAAGGCTAAGGGCTCCCGCTCGTATGCCCGCTGGAATTGGTTTCAGGACCGGCTTGTGGAAGGCGGCGAATATGAGTGGAGATGCCGCGCCGGGGCTCGTTACCTTTATATCGATGAAATGGGAATCGTCAACTGGTGTTCGCAGCAACGCGGAACACCGGGTATTCCTCTGCTTGAATATACTCACGAAGACATGGAGCGCGAATACATCACCGAGAAGTGGTGTGCTCCGACATGCACTATTCAGTGCGTCCACCAGGTCGGCCATCTTGACGCGTGGCGGCATCCGCAAATAAGCACCAGTGATTACAACAGCCGCAACGGCGGCGGTCTGAAGAAAGAGACTGTCGCACAAGTCCTCGCTGACTGATCCGTTTCCGCAACACCCCTCACCTTTTTTGAATGTTTTTCGCGACTTTGCCCGTGCTCACACCTGCGGTATTCTTTATCCATGAAATTTAACCGAAATCAGGCAAAGGAGTTGACCAACGCGAAGGAGCTCGAGATATATGACAACGCTCAAGCCTCTAAGATAGAAAAACTATCAGTAACCGAGCTTAAGGACATGGTCAAGCGGAGCAGAACGCTTCGCGACAAGTTGAGAGATGTTAAGCGGAGTCAGGTGCGTTCAAAACAATCGCAAAACGCGGCTCGCGGTGCTGCACCCGCTGACCGGAGTGCGGAGAAGGCGGACCTGTTTGCGGAAGTGCACGATATCTTTGCGGACCGTCTGGAAAAGGTAGAGGCCGGCGGGGCCGAGGCGAAGGCGAAAGCAGATGAAAAGAAGCTGACAAAAACCGACAAGAATATAGAAACGAGAGGAGATCGTACAGCGGCGAAGCAGGCACTCAAAAGCGTGGCGAAGGCAGTGAATACACCACCCGAGGGGCCGGCCGGAAAAGCGAAGACAGAGGTGAAGGACGCCAAGCCCAGCGTGAAGCGGAGTCTTGCTTCTGCAACGTCTGCGAATGCGCCGGGTAAGATCCAATCATCAGAAGATGCGGACACCGCAGAAGAACGTTCTTCGGCGGGCACGGGAAAATCCTCGGGCGGAGCTACCAATTCGGGGGAGCGGGGAAAGATCGATCTGAACAGGATCTCACGAAGCGGCCGCTCGAAAAAGATGGCTCACATCTCCGCTACGAATAAAAGGAATCAAGCTCGACGGGATTCGAAGTAAGGCCGACTTCAACTATGTCTGACGAAGCCGCGATCAAACCTTTCGTTCCGATACTCATAGGAACGAACCGAGCTGAAAACCTAAGCGGACGAGCGGCTGAGTGGCTTTTCGCTCAGATGCAGATGCGAGCGGATCTCGAGACGGAACTGTTTGACGTTTCTAAATACGAATTCTCTTCGTCAGACTACGGCCCGACACTTAGACACCAATTCGCAGACTGGTCGGAGGCGATGGGACGTGCCGACGCGTTGGTGATCGTATCGCCGGAATATAATCACGGCTACCCCGGGACGCTCAAATGCATGCTCGACGTGCTGCGGAAGGAATACATTCACAAAGCAGTCGGGTTGGTGGGCGTTTCCAGCGGCCCATGGGGCGGCACGAGGGTGATCGAGTCGCTTGTCCCGGTCGTTCGAGAGCTTGGACTGATCGTAACGTTCACAGACCTTCACTTTCCGAAGATCGCCGCGGCCGCCGACGGAACGCTCGCGATCGACGAACCTGCCCATGCGAGGCGAGCCACAGCTTTCCTCGACGAACTTATCTGGATGGCCGCTGCCCTTAGATGGGGCCGCAAAAACCTGCCCTCTAAATTCCACCCCCAAACCGAATCCCTTTAAGTTAAGCTCTCCGGAGCCGGCGCGGAGCCTCAGTGCGCGGACGCGAGGACCGCCATTTTGTTAGCGCATGGGGGTGGTTTCGCC
This sequence comes from Blastocatellia bacterium, assembly GCA_013695495.1. Lineage (GTDB taxonomy): Bacteria > Acidobacteriota > Blastocatellia > Pyrinomonadales > Pyrinomonadaceae > OLB17. The sequence continues at coordinate 2,222 of JACDAK010000153.1, forward strand.
GATGGACCAGACGATTACGGAACTCGAAAGTCCGAGTCCGGAGAGCCGGCCGGCCATCATGATCACTCGTTCGTTATGCTCCACAACCTGTGCTTCGAGCAGGGTCCGCTCGCCGATGCGTAGCATTTCCTGAGTCGCCCATGGCATCTCGTGAAGGAAGGGGTTGACGCCCCATATCAAAGCCAGTTGGTTATAGGCATCTTCGGATGTGGTGAGGCCAAAGGTTTGGAGGCCGGAGCGGAAGCTGGACATTCGCCGTGCCATCAGCCCGGACTCGGTGAATACTGCCACCTTGTCGGTCATTGTTTCTTTCGCGGCGTAGGCGGCGGCCCGGCAGAGTGCCTGGCTGGTGCGGCCCGACGGCGGAAGCGAATATTTGACGGGTTTTTTCAGCTGCTCGGGTTTGATCGTTTCGGCCGCGTCGATGATCCTTGCCATCGTCCGGATCGTCTCAAGGGGATAGGAGCCCGCCGCGGTTTCGCCTGAGAGCATTACGGCGTCACTGCCGTCCCAGACGGCGTTCGCCACATCGGAGGCCTCCGCTCGCGTGGGGTTGGGGCTGTCGATCATCGACTGGAGCATCTGCGTCGCTGTGATAACGAAACGGTCATTTGCGATCGCTTTTTCGATGATCCGCTTTTGATAAACCGGAACGTGTTCGACGGTGGTTTCAACGCCGAGGTCGCCGCGAGCGACCATTACGCCGTCCGTCGCCTCGATAATGTCGTCGAGGTTCTCGATCGCTTCCGCTTTTTCTATCTTGGCTACGAGCAGAGCGCAGCCCATGGTGCGCTTGTTCAGCTTCTTGATCAGCTCCTTGACCCCTCGGCAGTCGTCCGCTGTTCGAACGAAGGAAAGTGCGATGAAATCGACATTGTGGCTCATTGCCCATTCGAGATCGGCGTGGTCCTTCTCCGTCATTGACGGGATCGGCAAATGGGTGCCGGGCAAGTTGATACCTTTGCGTGCACTCAATGGCCCGCCGATGACCACCTTACAGTAGATCTCGGTTCCCTCGATCCGCTCGACGCGAAGTTCGATCGCGCCGTCGTTGATGAGGATCTTTGCGTCGGGCCGCAAGGACTTTGGAAGCTCAGAGAAGTTTGTCGAGACAATGGTTTCATCGCCGACAATGTCGCGGGATGTAATGGTGAAATGAGCGCCGGGGACGAGATCGATCGTCTTGCCGTCTTCGAAACTGCGGATGCGGATCTTTGGCCCGGAAAGATCGACCAGAACTGCTAGAGGCATCCCGAGCCTCTGAGCGGCGGAGCGTGCATGACTGATGCTTGATTCGTGTTCGTCGTGGGTGCCGTGCGACATGTTGATGCGGACGGCGTTAACGCCTGCTTCAAGCAGCGAGGTGATCACGGATTCTGTTGAGGTGGCGGGCCCGAGTGTGGCCAAGATCTTTGCTCTTCTCATTTGAAGAATAGTAACGCACTAGGGGGATGCAGCGAAGTCTGCGGGCGAACATGTTAACGGCGTTATAACAATTTCGCTTTTTTGCGGCAATAATTTATGCAGGCGGCGACAAAGCTGGAATGTGACCACGTGAGTGGCGAAACTGAGACCGGGCCATTCGTTTCGGGGTCGATCTGTTCTGCCATCACACCGGAGGGGAGGGCGCTTTCCTGCACGGTGCGGAGAATGGCAAGGGCAAGGTCGAGGTCGGGCAGATTTTGTGCTTTTGCGATGTAGTACTCAGCAAGCCATATCGTGCAGATGACCCATGCGTTGCCCGCGCCGTCGTCGGAGATTCGCATGTAACCGTCATTCTCGAATCGTGCGATGCCGCCGGGTACGGAAAGATACTCTTCGATGGCGGACATTGTCGTTGTGACAAGCGGGTCAGAGGGATCGAAGCAACCGAAGTAGAAGGTGCCAAAAAGGGAGGCATCAACGGTTGCGTCGGGTTCGTATCCGTTCCCGTTCGACTGAAGCGAGCGCAGGAAGCGGCCGTCCTTTTCGCTGTAAAGGTGCTCGCGCATACCGACCTGGATCCGGTTCGCGGTGTCTGAATATTTGAGGGCGCGGTCGTGTTCGGCGAAGAGCACGGCGAAATTTGCTGCGGCACGCAGGCCTGCGACGACCGTGGCGCAAGTGAAGGTGTGAATGCCGCGGCGGTCTTCCCAGAGGTTCCAGCTCGGTTGGGGGAGTCCGAGATCTTCGCCGATGAAGGCTGCCATGAAATCGGCACATGGGACGGTGACGGATCGGTAGAGCCGATGGGCGAATTCGATGTCGCGGTAGAGTTGATAGTGCTCCCAGAGTGCCCAGAGCACGAGCGCGGTCTCGTCTTCCTGGATCGGGACGAGTGACGTTTGGGAGTGCGGATCCCATGCGGCGTGCCAGCCGGACGCGACAGTGCTGTCGGCGTTGTATTTTTGGAGGAAGTAGCCGTCGGGATGGACGAGCGTTTCGCAGAACCGGAAGAACTTTCGCGTTAAGTGCGAAAAGCCGGCGAGGTCAAGGGCGTTTGCGACGAGGGCGCCGTCGCGCGTCCAGAGGTAGCTGTAATGATCGGTCGCCCGTAGTGTCACGTCCCAATCGTTGGCGGCAATGATCGCCCCGCCGTTGTCGATCTGGGTATGCACGATCAGGAGCGAACGTTTGAACATCGCTTGCGTGTCGGCGGGGAGGGCTGAGAGGTCGGTGTCGTTCTTATTCACCCACGCTCGCCAGTAATTGCCGGTGTAATCGATGTAGCGGTCAGGCGTGCGATCTGCGACCTGAGCATCGAGCAGTTTTACCTCGTCGTAGCTTTTGCCGGCGGCGATCCAATAGAAGGCTTCGGCAGATCCGTTAGGTTCGAGTGAGAGTTCAATGCAGATCGTGGAGTCGGCGGAGCCTTCGGTTATCGCGGCGCCCTGAAGAACGCCGTCTTCGGCATCGCGCCACGTGCCTTCGTGACCCTGGAAATCTTTCCGGCCGGTGGCAAAGGATGAGAACAGCGGATCTGATTTGATCAGGAAGTACCGGCTTTTTTGATAATGGATGAGCGATTTGGTGAGAGGGTCGAAATATACGGTGTCGCCGACTTTGTTCTCGTAAAGGCGAAAATCTTCGTGGAGAAAGACGCGGACGTTGCGTGAGGTGTCTCGGTTATTGATGACGCTGAAGCGCCGGAGGAAAATGTTCTCGTGGCTAGCGACAGTGTCGTTGCAGATGATCTCGATGCCGAGCGATTCGTTTACCAAGCGAACGTCGGTGACGAGAGTTTCGTCGAGATAACGGAGGTCGCGGGACCAATCGTCGGAGGAGAGCCACGAAAATTCGTCGTCGACCCAGATGCCAAAGCGGAATGCGGAGCCTTCGGTTTGGTTTTCCTGGCCGACGTGCGGGAAATAGATGTCGCGGATCTGGTATTTGTCGTCGAAGGTCACGAGCAGCGAGCCGTTGCCGACGGGGATGTCACGCATAAGGATGGTTGTAGGTCAGATGCTGAGTTTGTCGGCCATTTCGCGACCGCGGCGAACCATGCTTCGCTCGGTTTCGAAGACGAGCATTTCAAGCGCCTCGTCGAACGAGACCCATCTGGCTTCGGCAACCTCGTTGTCGTGATCTTCGACATCGCCGCCGACGTAACGCATCAGGAAAAAACTAACGAATTTGTGTATCTGATACTGCGTTCCGTCGCGGTCGGCGGTGAACCAGTAATTTATGGTGTCGATGGGGGCGACGAGTTCGCAATTGATGCCCGCCTCCTCGCTTACTTCGCGGAGTGCGGCGATCTCGGCAGTTTCGCCGGGGTCGATGATGCCTTTCGGCAACTGCCAGCGCATGTGCGGAAGCATCAAAATGATGGCGAGCTTCCGCTCGCCGCCTTCGCCGATACGGACTGCAACGCCGCCGGCGGAAAACTGCTCGATCCTCGGCAGCGGGTCTTGTCCGGGTGAACCTTTCATCATTGTTATCGCTGGGCGATGGTGTCCGCTACCAGCTTATCGAGCTGCTGCTGAATCGCATCGTCGAAGCCGACGATCTTTTCGACGAACTTGCCCGATCGGTCGAAGATCGCCGTCTGCGGGATCGCCGATTCGTCACCGAAGATGAAACGCGTGAGTTCATCTTCAGGCGTAGCGAGTGGATAAGTGATCTGCAGCTTTTCGACGAACTCAGGTACCTTGGGCCTGTCTTCGGCACCTCCGACATGAAGGCCGATCACCTGCAGATCGTCGCCGTATTTTGCCTGAAGCTCAAGCAGATGCGGGATCTCTTCGATGCAAGGCGGGCAGTACGTGGCCCAGAAATCGAGGATGACTACCTTTCCGCTGAAGTCCTTTAGCTTCTGCACTTTCCCGTCAAATGTCGTCCAGTTCATTTCTGCCAGCGGCTTCCAGGCCGTACGCGGTGCGTCTTTAGTATCTTTATCGTTTATGGAGATCGGCCTTTCGCCGACCGTCACGGGCGCGGCAGCGGGCCGGCAACCGATAGAGACGAGCGTGAACATTAAAAGGAAAGCGGGAAAAATT
>JACDAK010000189.1 GCA_013695495.1 Blastocatellia bacterium
GAGCAGTTCACCGGTTTGAAGGGCGAGTACGTGAAGGTCGAAGATACAATCAAGGGCTTTAGGGAGATCCTTGAAGGTAAATGCGACGATATGCCCGAACAGTCGTTCTACATGGTCGGAACCATCGAACAGGCCCGGGATAAAGCCAAGAAGATGGCAGCGGGAGCCTAGGTCAGTTATCACGGCGGGCGGCTTTGGGTCGTCCGCCAGATTAAATTACGATGTTAAAGCTGGAAATTGTAACCCCTGAACGCAAGGTCATCGAGGCGGAAGTTGATTCGGTCACGGTTCCGACTGCGAGCGGCGAGGCAGGGATAATGATGAATCACGCGCCGCTGATCTCGGCGTTGAAGCCGGGGGTCTTGACGGTGACAACCGGCAGCAATGCTGAGAAGCTTGCTGTTTCGACGGGCTTCGTCGAAGTTAGCAACAATCAGGTTTCGGTGCTGACGGACGTTGCGGAAACGCCGGCGGATGTCGATGCAGAGGCGGCGAAGGCGGCAAGGGACGAGGCAGAGAAAGAATTGGCAGATAATTCGACAGCGGAAGTTGAAGAAAATGAGCCCATCCGTGAACGGCTGGAGCTTGCAAATGCGAGACTGCAAGTGGCACGTTTACGGGACTTGTAGAAAAATACAAATTATTTTGGGAAAGGACAAAGATATTTCAGTTTTTACTTGATATTGAATCTGATATAGTTTATTGTATCGTTTTCGGGTGAGGGTCTCCACGGCCGTAACCCGAAAAATGGAAAAGACGCTTTGTACGGTGTGGGAGACGTATTTGGCGTCTTTTCCGCTTTTAAAATGAAACTTTTTGATGCGAGGGCGCGGCAGATTCGACGATCTCCCACGCACTCTCGGTGCGAAGCAGTTTACTCATGAGCGACGCGTGAACCGCATGACCCGTCTTGTGAGCAATGATTCTACCAAGCACCGGCATGCCCACAAGCGCGACGTCGCCGATGATGTCGAGGATCTTGTGGCGGACAAATTCGTCGTTGAACCTTAGGGGCGTTTGGTTGAGCATCCCATCGGGCGTTAGCACGATCGCATTATCGAGGGAACCGCCGAGGCCGAGGTTGGCCTTACGCATCATCTCTATCTCGTGAGTAAACCCAAAGGTCCTTGCCGACGCTATCTCGCGGCCGAACGAGCCGTTTTCCGACACGAAGAGGAAGCGTTGCTGCTCAATGAAGGGATGCTCAAACTCGATCACACACTCGATCTCGAACCGGTCAGCGGGAACGATTGACATTTTGCGGTCGCCCTGTTCGAACCGTACCTCTTCCAAGACTTTTAGGAATCTACGCGGAGCGTCCTGTTCGACGATGCCGGCTTTTGTGATCGCGTCGATGAATACCTCGCTCGAACCGTCCATGATAGGAAGCTCGATGTTGTCGAGATCAACGAAGCAGTTGTCGACGCCGCTGCCTCGTAATGCAGAAAGAAGGTGTTCGCATGTGGAGAGCACAACGCCACGGCGAACGAGGGTGGTAGCGTAGCTGCAATGGCCGATAAACTCAACCGAAGCCGAGATCTCGAAATTATCGAGATCGGTTCGGACGAAAACATAGCCTGTATTTTCAGGAGCGGGACGAAGCCTGAGATTGACGGGTGCTCCGGTGTGAAGTCCTACACCAGCGAGTTCTATCGGCTTTGCGATGGTGGTTTGATACATGAGTGGATGGCGGTCGCTCTTTATAATTCAATCGGCGTGCCATCGGACCGATGTGGCTAAAACGCTCAATGCAGGACATTTGATCGTTGGAAAAGGTCCTGACTGTGGCGGGAACGCCACACAACTGTCGCCTCATTTACTATTCGGCTAATACCATTTACAATTTTAGAGAACGTTATGGCAATACAAACCGCCGGGCAGAAGACTGCACGGATCGTAAAAATAAGAACCGAAAATCAGGCGACGATCGAACTGCCGAAGGGATCGGAGGAAAATATCAAGAAGATCCTCGATTCGCTGCCGGTGGAGCATCTCCGTGGGCTTGAGAAGGTAAAGCTAGTAGATTTTATTGACGATCCGCGGATGAAGAACATCGAAATGCCGATGAAAGGCGATTTGCCGGGACTTTATCATCCGAAGGCGGGGAATCAGAACGCTTTCATGGAGGTCTCGCTGGGTGCTTTGCTGCAGCCGACGGAAGGGTTCGCTAAGCGATGGATGGCGAAAAGCGCATTTAAGAGCAATCTCGCTGGACTTATCTTTTCACTGGTTGGCCAGCATTACTATTTAACGCTCAGGCATTCGGTAAAGAAACAGAATCTTGAGCCTCAGATAAGGCAATATGCCGAAAAAAATCTTCGTGCCTGGGGCGAGGAGCAGAACAAGAACAGCGTGAGGGCTAAGATCTTCAAGCCCATCCGGCCGATTGTTGAACGTTGGGCGAAGTGGCTGAATAAGAAGGCCGCTCAAGCACAGCGCTCTAAGTAAATTCCGAGCGGAGCGATCCGCTACCTTTTCTAACCGACACCCTATGAACTACTGGCTTGTAAAGCAGGAGCCGACGGCCTACTCGTTTGACGACTTCGCTAAAGACGGCTCCACCGACTGGACGGGCGTTCGCAACTATCAGGCTCGCAATAATTTGGCTGAGATGAAGAAGAATGACAAGGTTCTCTTTTATCATTCGGTGAATGAGAAATCGGTTGTGGGCACGGCGACGGTTTCGAAGACGTCGTTTCCTGATCCGACGGATGACAAATGGATCGCGGTGGAGCTGAAAGCCGGTAAGAGGCTCAAGAAACCAGTCACCCTGGACGCGATAAAGAAGAATCTGGCTTTGTCCGAAATCTCTTTAGTTAAGCAATCGAGGCTCTCTGTCATGCCGCTGACCAAGGACGAGTACGACGAGATCATCAGCATGTCGTTTTAGCGGACCCCCCCCCTTATGCTCAAAGAGGCCATAGCCTACTATCATCTTCTTTTAGAAGACGGTTCCATTGCGACTGATTCAGCGAAGGTGCTGGACGAAGGCCTCGAGCGCTCAAAACTGATCTTTGACGGTCGAAGGCTGACTCCTTACCTACGCCCACATTTCGTGACGGAATCGGACTGGGCACTTGTTACACGGACATGCGAGACGATCTGGTCGACGTTGCAGAAGGTAAAGGACGCGGCCATTGAGGATAACACTCTACTGACGGAGCTCGGCTTTGGAGAGATCGAACGCGACCTGGTGGTGATCGATCCCGGGTATGATCATGTGTCACCCACGGCGCGGCTCGATTCGTTCCTAACGCCGGGGGGACTTAGCTTTGTTGAGCTGAATGGCGAAAGTCCCGCGGGGATAGCCTACTCGGATTCGGCATCTCAGATCTTTCGTACAATGCCGGTGATGGAGCAATTCAGCGAGCGATATAACTTCCGCGGGCTTGAGGGAAGGCCTAAGATGCTCGACGTTCTGCTCTCGTCATATCGCGAATTTCTCGGAAAGGAACCGGAAAAAGCTCCTGTAATCGGCATTGTGGACCTAAGGGACCTGCCGACGCAAAAGGAGTTTGAGCTTTTCAAGGAGTATTTTGAATATCACGGGTATACATCGCTCATATGTTCGCCGGAGCAGTTGGAGTTTGATGGGAAGAAGCTTTATTACGACGGCGTCGCTTTGGACATAGTATATAAGCGGCTATTGATAAACGAATATCTACCGATAATGGATGCGTACCCGGCGCTTTTGGACGCCTATCGAGCTCACGCTATTTGCATGGTCAACAGCCCGCGCGGCAAGCTTGTTCATAAGAAGGCGATCTTTGCCGTGCTGACGAATGAGGATTTCACGCACATCTTTGATGAATCCGAACAGATCGCCATTCGCGAACATATTCCCTGGACGCGTCGATTTCGGCACCAGAAAACGCAGCTTTACGGCAAGGAGATCGACCTGGTGGAGTGGACGCGGGCGAACTCACACGAGCTCGTGCTAAAACCGAACGACGATTACGGCGGTCACGGCATCTATATAGGATGGAACTCCAGCGAAAGCGAATGGGACGACGCCATCTCGACAGCACTGGAGAATGGCGATTATCTGGTGCAGCGGCGCGTGCAAACGGCTAAAGAGCCTTTCCCGATGCTATATGATGATCTTGGAAATTGGACGATGATAGAGCAATTGGTGGATCTGGACCCGCTTCTCTTCAATGGCGTTGTTGGGTCGGCGTTTACTAGACTTTCTTCGACAGAACTCGCCAACGTCTCGAGCGGCGGCGGCATGGTTCCCACATTTATTATTCAGGACTAGCGAAATGAAAAAAATCTTCTACTTCTCCGTGTTCGCAGCGTTGCTTTTGAGCTTCGTTTTGTTTCAGGAATCGCCTGCGGTCAATGCGCAGCGCGGTGAGACCGTTTTCCGATTGGTGACTCAGCCGAAGCCCATGGCGGAAGGAGCGCGTTCGTCGCCTGCATCGGTGCGCGAGGCGGTTATCACTTTCAATGGGAGGATCGCGGAGTCTGCGGGGCGAGAAGTTCTGCGTATCCCCCTGTTTGACGGCAAGATCTACGAAGCGGGCGTCACGTCGGTCGAGCGGCGTTCTGCGACTGATTCAACTTGGCGGGGCAAGATAAAGCAAGGAGATGATCATGACGTGATCTTAACGTTTCGCGGTGACCATGTTTCGGGGCTTATCTTCTCGCATGATGCGGTCTATGAGATCATTCCGCGCGGTGATGAACATATTTTGATCGAACTTGATCAGCGCTTATTTCCGGAATGCGGAGGTGAGGTGATCGATGAAATGGCGTCAACGGATGCGGTCGCACCTTCGCCGGAGAGCAGTATAGATTCGGGCGACCGAATAGATGTATTGGTCGTATATACGACGGCGACAAAGAACTTTCTCGGCGGCGATGCACAGGTTCAGACATTTGCACAGAGTGCTGTCGACTCCACCAATTCTACGTACATCAACAGCAAGGTTCGGCAGCGTATTCGGCTTGTTCATGCTGCGGAATATGAGTTTGTGGAAACGGGAAACTCGTCGAACGATTTGACTACACTGCGGGCAAACGCGACGGTACAAGCATTGCGGAATACTCATAACGCGGACCTGGTGGCGATGTTGGGCGAGGTGAGTGACGTGTGCGGCATAGCGTATCTTGTAGGAACACCAGGCGGGCAAGCATCGGGTTATTCGCTCACGGCCAGGAGCTGCGCCATAGGCAACCTTACGTTTGCCCACGAGCTCGGCCATAATATGGCGAGCCACCACAATCCGGAAAACGCCGGATCCGCGCTTTACCCTTACAGCTACGGCCATTGGATCGACGGACAGTACCGCACCGTAATGTCCTACATCAACCCGTGTACAAACGGGTGCGTGCGACGGCCGTATTGGTCCAATCCGAACGTGAGATTCAACAATATTCCCACGGGGGTCGAGAACCTTCGAGACAATGTCAGGTCCTTGAACAACACGGCGAACAACGTTGCGAATTACCGCTACAGCGGAAAGAGCATTACGCTTACCCGCTTTACCGGTGCTGAGATCATCCCGAGGCGTGTGGGCCGTACTGTGACCTGGACATCGGCAAACGTAACCGGGAATGTTCGGATAGAGATAACTCGCGATGAAGGCACCACGTGGCAGACGCTGGTAGGATCGGCGCCGAACACTGGTTCGGCGGTCGTCAATGTTGGGGGGACTCCGAGTAAGAAGGTACGGTTGCGTGTTGTAAGTC
>JACDAK010000218.1 GCA_013695495.1 Blastocatellia bacterium
CCACCGATGCACTCTCTGTTACATCGACCTCTACTGCTGGGGCTGCTACTGCTGACATATATCTAATCTCCTAAGTTAATCTTTACCTTAATGTCAATATTAACTGAAACTGTGATGAAATCACAAGTGAATCGTTTACATCCCTATGCCCGCGACATTATCACCAACTCCGGCTTCATCGCTTCTATCGAAACAAATCTCGCAACTTCTTCCGCGACGGTCCTAAAAGCAGCCGCCTGCGGTGATTCCGGATTTCCAACGACAACGGGCACGCCGGTGTCGCCGCCCTCGCGGACCTCCATCCCCAGCGGGACCTGGCCGAGGAAGTTCAGTCCGTATTCAGACGAAAGCTTTTGGCCGCCGCCTTTGCCAAAGATCTCATATCGATTGCCCGTATCGGGGGCGATGAAATACGACATATTCTCGATGACGCCCAGTACCGGGACGTTCACCGTCTCAAACATCTTAACCGCACGCCGCACGTCGGAAAGCGAAACTTCCTGCGGCGTCGTCACCAATACGGCGCCCTGTACGGGTACCAGCTGCGCCAGCGAAAGCTGCACATCGCCCGTGCCCGGCGGCATGTCCACGATCAGATAATCAAGCTCGCCCCAATCGACATCGGTCAAAAATTGCCGCACAACGCCATGCAGCATCGGCCCTCTAAGGATCATTGGCTTATCTAGCGGGACCAGCACCGCCATCGAGATCATCTTCACGCCGTAAGCCTCGATCGGCTTGAGCTTCTGGTTCACAACTTCGGGCTGGTCATAGCCGGTGCCGAGCATCAGCGGGATATTCGGTCCATAGACGTCGGCGTCCATAATGCCGACCTTCGCTCCGTTCTGTGCGAGAGCGACAGCCAAGTTAACAGCGACCGTAGATTTACCAACGCCGCCCTTGCCCGACGAAACCGCGATAATATTCTTGACGCCCGGGATCGCCACATTGTTCGCAACGCCCCGCCCCTGCGGAACCTCCGCGTCCATCACTACGCTTACGTTCTTAACACCCGGCAGCCCACCCACTAACTCGATCGCCTGTGCCTCCATCTCTTCCTTAACCGGACAAGCCGGCGTCGTCAGCACGATGCGAAAGCCGACGTTCCCGCCATCCACGACCAGGTCGCGAATAAACCCAAGCGTCACAATATCCTTGCGCAGGTCTGGATCGATGATCTGCGCAAGCGCGTCTAAAACATTCTGTTCTGAAATTTGACTCATTGTTTTTCTGAATATTAAAAGGCGTAACGCCCATTCTAGCAAATTTGCCGGCCCACCGTCTCGAATCGCTTGGCGGAATAGCCCAATCCGCTCAGATTATCTAAAATCAAGTAAATGGAAACCGAGATCTACGAAACCATCCACGCCGGGGGTGCCGGATTTTACCCCGCATCACGCGGCCTTCTTGCAGTCTGGGGAAAAGAGGCGGTGCAATTCCTCGACGGAATGATCACCAACGATATGAAAACGCTGCCGGACGGCGACCAGATGCTTGCGGCATTTCCAAACGCCCAGGGCCGCCTTCTCGCAGTCGTCCGTGTACTCCGTGACGGTGAACGCTATCTTATCGAAAGCGAAGACGCGACCCGCGAAAAAGTGTTCGTGAACCTCTCCCGATTCACCTTAGCGGGCGATTTCTTTATCGAAGATCTATCTGAAATGTACGCCTATCTCGAAATGTTTGGCGCGAGCGAACTCGACATAGACGCCGCCGTCGAAGGCATCATCAGATTCGAGTCGCCCTTCGGCAGCTCGCTTTTCGTCCCGCTCGACCACAGCGAGCCGCTCCAAACCCAGCTCGTCGAATCCGGCGCGGCGGAGATCCCCAACGACACCTTCGAGGTCCTCCGCATCGAAGCTGGCGTACCCAAATTTGGCGTTGATATGGACGAGACCACCATCGTCCCCGAACTCGGCATCGACCCCCTCATCTCCTACACCAAAGGCTGCTACATCGGCCAGGAGATCATCGCCCGCATCCACTTTCGCGGCCACGTCGCCAAGCAACTCACCGGCATTGAAACCGAGCAGAGCAGCTTAACCGCAAAATCCGAACTTCTCTCTCTCGAAGGCAAGAACGCCGGAAGGATCACATCGGTCACGCATTCGCCGAGCATGAACAAAACGACAGCGCTCGGCTATGTTCGTTACGACTACCTCGAAGAGGGAACTGAGCTAAAAGCCAACGATCTGCCCGTCACAGTCAAAAAACTTCCTTTCGTAAAGTTTTCGGTATCTTGAGGTTTTATGAACGAACTCGATAACGCCAAATTGGCCTACACGATCATCCAGTCACTCCTCGCCGGCCACGAATCTCTTAGCGATCTCCTTGTCGTAATGTCACACGCCCTTGACCCGGACAC
>JACDAK010000023.1 GCA_013695495.1 Blastocatellia bacterium
CCCTTAGTCTGTAGCTTTTGTTAACAAGCGGCCGTGCTGACCTCGGCCATACATCAGCAAATTCTTTTGTTCACTCAGAAGCGTCGAGCCTTAGTTGCTCGACGTCCCATCCCGCTCTGCGGGCACCCGCCATATACGCCGATTCTAGAAAGTCGAGGGCCGTATGCCGGGGATCTGGCGACGTTCGAAGGTCCTCATACATAAGTATCGCAAGGTGTGCACCGCTAGATTCGCTCCATTTCGCGGCCGCTGGCGAAAGCGTTTCGTCGGCGAGGCCCCGCGGTTCGGGTGCGGCATATGCATAGAGCGCCGGAGCCGGAACCTTGTCGTCACCGAACCAGAAACCGAAGCTGATCACCTCGTGTGAATACGCCTCGCGTTCGACAATGCCGGCGCCTTCACGGACAGGTGCACGCTTACCAGAAAATCGCGTGAGGGCAAGGTCGAAGCTGTGCCAGAACATATGCACGGGCGTCGATTTGCCGGTAAAGCGTCCGCGAAATTCCTGAAGAATGTCATCAATGGTGACCAGTACCTGATGAGCCCGTTCGATGTATTCTTTGTCGTATGATTGATTTTCCGTGTCGTCCGGAAAAGGGGTTGTTGAAGGTGCCTCATACGGCGTCGGGCGAATGTTGGGGCGGATGCCGAGTTTGGCAAGATTGGCTAGGACGCTGCTATAGAAATCGGCGACGCTGAGCCCGTCGTAGAGGGCAAAATCCTCTTCGCGGCCGCCGCTTGTACGTACGCAGAAGCGGTGACTTTTAAGGTCAAGCTCAATCTCGAAATTGCCGTCAGCATAGGGGATCGTGTGCGTTGAGAGACCCGCGGGTGTGACATATAGAGGCACGTGCCACCAATGGTTGAGCCGGGGGTGCATCGCCAGCCGGATCTTGCCGATTATCTGGCAATAGAGGTGCAGCGTATTCTTGGTCGGCCGCCAACCATCTAACGGGATATCCGGAAACTTGCTGTTCATAGTCTAATTTAGAAACGATTTAGTGAATTATAGCGTACTTTGCGGAAAGTGTTTCAAGGCGGAGTTCAACCACAAAGCGGAGGTGAGCTATGTCAGAAGTCAAACCGATCCCGGACGGCTACGAAGGGGTAACGCCCTATCTTATATGCAGGAATGCGGATGCGGCGATCGATTTTTATAAACGCGCATTTGGTGCAGAAGAGTTGTATCGCGTCGGCGAGCCGGGCAAGGTGGGCCATGCGGAAATAAAGATCGGGAAAGCGATCATCATGTTGGCGGACGAGTTTCCGCCGATGGCGATGAGTCCGGAATCGATCGGAGGTTCGCCCGTCAGCCTGTACATTTATGTTGAGGATGTCGACGGTTTTACCGAGAAGGCGATCGCGGAGGGGCTGGAGGTGATCAAGCCCGTGTCAGATCAGTTTTATGGCGACCGTTCGGGCCACTTTAAGGATCCGTTCGGTCATCTTTGGGGCTTTGCGACGCATGTCGAGGATATCAGCCCGGAAGAGCTTGGAGAGAGGGCGAAGGCTGGGCACGGTTAGAATATCAGCGCTCGCTTGAGTTTTCGATCTCAGAGATCTTGTTCACCCGGCCTTCGTGGCGGCCGCCCTCGAACTCGGCTTCGAACCATGCCTTTACGATAGCCGTGACCTCATCTTCTGACGCGAAACGTGCGGGCACGGCCAGCACGTTCGCGTTGTTGTGTTCGCGTGCGAGGCGGGCGATATCGGCGTTCCATGCGACGGCGGCCCGCACGCCGCGGACCTTGTTGGCGGAGATCGCCATCCCGGTGCCGGATCCGCAGAAGAGCATACCCTGTTCGAATTCCCCCGTGCCCACAGACTCCGCGACCTGCCGGGCAAAGTCGGGGTAGTCGACCGAGTCGGCTGACGCTGTGCCGACGTCTTTGTATTCGACACCGAGCTCGTCGAGCATGTGCTTTATCTTTTCCTTAACCTCAAAGCCAGCGTGGTCGGCTCCGATCACGATCTTTTTTCCCATACCGCAATTTATAGCACACCTTGGTTTGGGGTGAAATGATTCGATACATTACATAGTGGCGGCCGACGGGCGAGTGATGGATGCGTTGCCGGGGCTTTATTCGCCAAAGATGTTCCTGGAAAGCCTCCGCGAAGCGAGGATCCATCACCGTTTGGGGCCTTGCAGGTTGATCCCGATAGGCGGTTGCACCGCGACCTCGTTCGCCGCAAATCACTGTTTGATCACATCGCGCTCAACCGTATGGGCGCGATCAGGAATGCCGGGCTCGACCAACCTGTCGAGGGTAGGGACGCGATAAGCGTAGCTCCGGTCGCAATAACAAAAATGATGGTAACGGACGAGATCTCGCTGCTGCGGGTTTATGAACTCACTGTGCCGCACGACAGCGCGGCGATTAGAGCAATCATCAATATTCGTTTCATCATCTTGTTCCTCATCTGGTTGTAAACAAAGCCGCCAAACGCATTTCACGTTTATATTTCGATAAAGTTTGTTGCTTAGCTATACGGCTAAGCAACAAACTACTGCTTTAACGCCTCCGTGTCGGATTATGGTAGTGGTTCTGACTGAATGCGCGTCGCCGTGGCGGTCGCGGCACCGGAGAAAACGAGCGTTCCGTCAGGGGCAAAGATATCCACTTGGGCGGGACCATACCAAGTGTCGCCCGATCTGTTCAAAATGACGGTCTGGCGGATCTTCCCACTTCCCGTCGAAGTGCCGTCCGCGGCGTAATACAGTTGGAGAAATGTGACTGCGAACTGCCGGGAATTTCCTCCGCCAACTTTCTCCCACACGCCGTACTGTACGCTGCCGACGCTATTATCACCGTCGCCGCTTCCGGTAAAACCGCCGTCTTTCGTAAAGTTCATCAGAACTCTGAACGGCGGTGGCCCGCCCCCTTCGCTGGTGACGACACCCATCCAACTTCCGATCGGGTTCGGCGCGTATCGCTCATTGCCTATAACGGATGCCTCCTCCGATTGAGTCCGATTTTCACCGGACTGGGCAAATGCCGCCATTGTTGTGATCGCAGCCATAAATAACGCCAAGAATACTTTTTTCGTGAACATAAGGTCTCCTTTTTTGTTGGGTTGAACCAGAGAATGAACGACGCGGCTTGCCGGCCGTGTCCATTCGTGCTGGGTTGGTTGTTGGTTGATGCCGATCTCATCCACCGGCAAGTTGATACTGAGCATTGTCGTAATCTCCTATTCCGACTTAGCCGGTGAATGTGCTATATTTACGCCCCAAAGCGAGGTCTCTAGCATAATTTCCGGCTCGAGTTGGAGAATATTCTCCGGTGACTAAAATGTCCTCTAAAAAACATCGATTATCTCTAGTAAATTTCTAGGCGATTTCTGGGAAGCCATATGAGCGAAAATTCGAGGCAATATATTGAATTTGGCGAGTTTCGCCTCGATACGATAGAGCGTCGACTGATGCGCGGGGAGAAAATCATATCGCTCACTCCGAAGGCTTTCGAGATGCTTCGCCTACTCGTTGAAAACGAGGGGCATCTTCTAGGTAAGGATCGTCTGATGGAAGAGCTCTGGGCGGACACTTTTGTAGACGAGAACAACCTAGCCGACAACGTCTCAAAGATCAGAAACGCATTAGGCGACAGTCGAAAGGAGCCAAAATTTATCGAAACCGTTTCGGGGCACGGTTATCGTTTTATAGCCAAAGTCGTCGTAGTCGAAGCCGAAAAACCTCAAGCTCTATCTACCGGGTCAGTACAACCGGAAGATGAAAGCGACCCACCAACATCACAAACCGGGGTCCAGAATTCTTTTTTTCAGGCCTCCGTTACAGACTATGTTTCTCACCGCCAGATACCTGCGGAGAAAGCGGCAGTCGGCCGCTCAACACTCAAGTCGACGCAAAAACAACCTGCTCCGCCCGCGAAAACAGGTTGGCATCGAAGTCGGATCCTAGCTGCTGCGGGCGCGTTCATCTTGATCGGAATTGTCGTTTTCTATGTTTGGAACCGTGACCCGGTGCCAACAGCTGACAACCTGACATTGAGATCGATCGCCGTCCTTCCCTTTAAGCCAATAACCGCGAACGAAAGGGACGAATCGCTCGAACTGGGAATGAGCGATACGTTGATCACGCGACTTAGTAGCATCGGGCAAATTACAGTTCGTCCAATGAGCGCCGTGCGTCGCTACACCGATCTGGAGCAAGACGCCGTCGCCGCCGGCCGAGAATTGCAAGTGGAATCCGTGTTAGAAGGGAACATTCAGCGAGCGGGCGAGCGGATCAGAATCTCGGCGCGGCTGGTGCGAGTCATCGACGAAAAAACGTTGTGGACCGAGACCTTTGATGAGAAATTTACTGATATTTTCGCCGTACAGGATTCGATCTCTCAAAAAATAGTCGTAGCATTAGCTTTGCATTTGAGCGGCGAGGAGCAAAATCAACTAACCAAAAAATACACCGCCGATACTGAGGCTTATCAGCTTTATCTCCAGGGTCGCTATTTTTGGAATAAGGTAACGCCGGAAGGCTTCGAGAAAAGTCTCGTGTTTTACCGACAGGCGATTGCGATCGACCCGAATTACGCTCTCGCCTATGCCGGACTCGCCGACTCCTACAATCTGCTCGGAAGCTACGGCGTTCTGCCGTTGAAGGAATCACACCCAAAGGCGCGGGCGGCGGCGGAGAAGGCTCTGGAGATAGACGGCGAACTTGCCGAAGCGCACACTTCGCTGGCGACGGTCATCGCCGATTATTATTGGGACTGGGCGGAAGCCGAAAAGCATTTCAAACAAGCCATCGCCTTGAATCCCAACTATCCGGTTGCGCGTAACTGGTATTCGCAGCATTTGGCGCGGATGGGACGGTTCGAAGAAGCAATCGAAGAAGCAAAACGGGCGCAGACGCTCGACCCGCTTTCGCCCAGTGCCAACG
>JACDAK010000247.1 GCA_013695495.1 Blastocatellia bacterium
CAGTGAAATAGTTGTAGTGATTCAAGGAAAGTTGAAAGCAGAATTACTCAGCTCGTATTCTCATTCGCTCTAGCGTCCGGATGTCATCGCGCGTAAATTCGATCTCTCCGGCTTCCAGATCTTCGGACCCTTCTTCCGCCGCATTGATCTCGAGTTTCACGGTTAGATACGGCTCAAAACCCAGTGAACGGAGTGTCTCGATCGTCTCTGCTACATCCGTATCAGCCCCGATCGCAGCATTGATCGCCTCTCCGAGCTCGCGTGCAGCCGCTTTTGCTTCTTCGCTAAGTTTCATCGGTATTCACGATGCTACTTGACGCCGGGCCCTAAGTCAAAAAACGTGCTCCGCTATGGTATTCTGAACCCGATATGGGAAATGACCGACGCGAACGTTTTGAGACTTCCTCAGGCATAGAGCTGCCGAACGACTTCAACCCAGATAACATTGAGAACCCCGACCACGCGGGCGATATTGGCTCGCCGGGCGAATTTCCCTACACTCGTGGCGTGCGCAAGAGCATGTACCGCGGCCGCTTTTGGACGATGCGTCAATACGCCGGGTTTGCCACCGCCCGCGAATCGAATGAACGTTACAAGTATCTTCTCGCCCAGGGCACAACCGGTCTTAGCGTGGCATTCGACCTGCCCACTCAGATCGGGCTCGATTCTGACGATTCGCTTGCGGCCGGCGAAGTAGGTCGCGTCGGTGTCGCCATCGATAGCCTCGACGATATGCTTGCGCTGCTCGACGGTATTCCGCTCGATCAGGTCTCCACGTCGATGACGATCAACGCCACAGCTTCCACTCTTCTTTGCCTATACCTCGCGGTCGCCCGCAAGCAGGGCGTCGCCTTTGAAAAGGTCACCGGCACAATTCAGAACGACATTCTGAAAGAATACATTGCCCGCGGAACCTACATATATCCGCCCGAGCCGTCACTGCGTCTCATCACGGACACATTTGCGTTCTGTGCCGCCGAGGTCCCGCAGTGGAACACCATCTCCATCTCCGGCTATCACATCCGCGAAGCCGGCTCCACCGCCGCCCAAGAACTCGCGTTCACACTGGCCGACGCCATCTGCTATGTCGAAGCAGCCCTTGCCGGTGGCCTGGACGTTGACGAATTCGCACCGCGCCTTTCGTTCTTTTTCAATTCCCACAATAACCTGCTTGAAGAGGTCGCCAAATTTCGCGCCGCTCGCCGCTTATGGGCACGCATCATGAAGGACCGCTTCAACGCGAGAGACCCGCGTTCGATGATGCTGCGCTTCCACACGCAGTCGGCTGGTTCGACGCTCACCGCGCAACAGCCCGAGGTCAATATCGTTCGAACAACCATCCAAGCCCTCGCGGCCGTTCTCGGCGGAACTCAGAGCCTCCACACTAATTCCATGGATGAGGCACTTTCCCTCCCGACTCAGCATGCAGCTCGCATCGCGCTTCGCACCCAGCAGGTCATCGCCCATGAGTCGGGCGTTGCGGACACCGTCGATCCCCTCGCCGGCAGCTACGCGATCGAAGAGTTGACGACGAAACTCGAAGAACTAGCCACCGAATATATCAACAAGATCGATGAGATGGGCGGAATGCTTCGCGCGATTGAAACCGGCTATGTCCAACGCGAGATCCAGGAAGCCGCCTATGCTTATCAGCGCGCCGTCGAAACAAATGGCGCCGTCGTCGTTGGCGTCAATGCGTTTCGCTCCGACGACACCGAGCCGATCCCGACAATGGCAATAGACCCGCAGATCGAGCTCGATCAAGTCGAACGCGTCCGCGCGGTTCGCGAAAAGCGAGACTCCGCCAGAGCAGATGCCGCCACCCAAAAGCTAAAACAGGCAACGACCGGTGACGCCAATCTCCTCCCTCACATCCTCGACTGCGTAGAAAATTACGTGACCGTCGGCGAGATCAGTCACACCCTTCGTTCCGTCTGGGGCGAATACCGGGAAGCCCTGAGCATCTGAGCAAAATGTAGTGACAAACTGCGTTTAATCATGATAAACTGCCTATGTCTTATGCCGCTTCCCTGGCGCCCCTCTTTCGCATAATTCCCATAACACCCCGAAGCGAGCACCACCTCTATGGAAAAACTTAACCGATACCTACAAACCCTTGTGTCTGCCGCCGGCAACGAGCTCCATCTCGAACCGAATAAGAATCCGTATATGATCAGCGGCGGAAGCTCCGTCGAGGTCGACGATTCCCCCATGCAGGGCACACAGATCAGCATGCTCGTTTTCCCGCTGATTCCGCACGACATCCGGACGCAGCTCCCCAACTCCTCGGAAGTTGAGTTCGTCCATCCGCATAATCTAGGCAGCTTCGCATTCCAGGTGAAGAAAACCACCGCCGGCTTCTACGTCGTAGTTCGGCCTGCCGGCGCCAGTGCAGATGCAGGTCCTACCCCCCCGGAGCAGTTCGAGCTCGAACACCACTCGGCCGATTCGCAGATCGAGATTATCTCGCCCGAAGCCGATCCATCAGAGCAACCCGCCTCCGAACCCGTCGCCGCCGAACCCGTGGCCGCCGCCTACGCAGCCGTCCCACAGTTCGAAGCGGCAACCTTAACGAACCTGCCTTCGGGCTTCATCCCACCCGTCGAGGAATATGTTCCACCGGGCGCACCCCCCGTTGCAGCTGCAGCCGCCGAGCCCGCCCCTTCCCCCATGGGCGACGACGAAGTTGCAGTCGCAGTACCGCTCGTTGATCGTCGTCAATACGATCGCCGCCGCGTAAATTCGGTGATGCAAGATCGGATGGAAGCTCTCTTCCGCCAAATGGCCGAAGCAGGAGCATCAGACCTTCATCTCTCAGTTTCGATGCCGCCGCTCATTCGCAAAGACGGCAAGATACAGCCGCTCGAGTGCCAGGAAGACCTCATTGACGAGCCGATCATGAACGAGCTTCTGACGTCGATAATGCCGGAGAAGAACCGCGAAGAGTTCGCCGCGCGCAACGACACCGACTTCGCTTACGAGATCACCGGGCTCGCCCGCTTCCGATGCAACGTTTTTCGCGACCGCAAGGGTATGGGCGGGGTCTTCAGGATCATCCCCTCGGAGATCCTGACCGCCGAAACTCTTGGACTTTCCAAAGCCGTAATGGACCTCTGTTCGCTCTCAAAAGGTCTCGTTGTCGTCACCGGCCCGACAGGTTCGGGAAAATCCACCACGCTCTGCGCGATGATCGATTCGATCAACAAAACACGCGAAGACCACATCATCACAATCGAAGATCCCATCGAGTTTGTCCACGACAATCAGAAGTGCCTGATCAATCAACGCGAGGTTCATAACCATACTGACTCGTTCAAAGACGCCCTTCGAGCCGCTCTCCGCGAAGATCCCGACATCCTTCTAGTTGGCGAAATGCGCGACCTTGAAACCATTTCTATCGCCATCGAGACCGCCGAGACCGGACACCTAGTCTTCGGCACACTCCATACAACAACGGCCGCTTCCACGGTAGACCGCATCATTGACCAGTTCCCCGCTGATCGCCAGCAGCAGATCCGCGTTATGCTTTCAGAATCGCTCAAAGGTGTCATTGCCCAGACGCTGCTTCCTAAGAAGGGCGGCGGACGCGTAGCCGCGTTAGAGATCCTTATCGTCACCCCCGCCATAAGCAATCTCATCCGCGAAGGCAAGACTTTTCAGATCCCGTCCGCCATGCAAACGGGTAAAAACGTCGGAATGGTAATGCTGAACGATGCTCTTTATGACTTGGTTGAAAAGGGGATAGTAGAACCCAAAGACGCCTACGTAAAGGCCGTAGACAAAACGGGATTTGGGACGATGCTCACCCGCGGCGGTCACAAGT
>JACDAK010000265.1 GCA_013695495.1 Blastocatellia bacterium
CTTCTGTGATGATCGCTGCCGGCCTAGTTGCAAAGAAAGCGGCTGAGCGAGGGATGACTGTACCGGCATATGTGAAAACATCGCTCGCGCCGGGCTCGCGCGTGGTTTCTGATTATCTGGAACGGGCTGACCTGCAGAAATATCTCGATCAGCTTGGGTTTAACTTGGTGGGTTACGGCTGTACGACTTGTATAGGCAATTCGGGTCCGCTGGATGCTGCGATAGAAGAGGAAGTGGTCGAAAGCGACCTTGTTGCGGCTTCGGTACTTTCGGGAAATCGTAATTTCGAAGCACGTGTGCATCAGAACATTAAAGCGAACTTCCTTATGTCGCCGCCGCTGGTGGTTGCATATGCCCTAGCGGGTACGGTTCTTAAAGATGTTTACCTGCATCCTTTGGGGCAGGATAGAGATGGAAACGATGTTTTCCTGAAAGACCTTTGGCCTACGCTCGATGAAGTTCGAGAGATCCTTGAGTCTTCTTACGATCCCGAGACCTATCGACGGCTGTACAGTGAATTTGCGGAGCAGAACCCGCTTTGGAACGCGATCCAGTCGAGCACCGGAAAGCTGTATGAATGGGACACGGAGTCGACTTATATTCAAGAACCGCCGTACTTTGATGACTTTTCATTGGAAAGTGGGAGCTTTTCGGACTTTTCTGATGCGCGGGCTTTGGCCATTTTTGGCGATTCGGTAACGACCGATCATATTTCGCCGGCCGGTGCGATCAAAGCGAACTCGCCCGCAGGGCTTTATCTGCAGGAGCAAGGTGTTGAGCCGAGAGATTTCAATTCGTATGGTTCGCGGCGAGGGAATGATCGGGTGATGCTTCGCGGAACATTTGGGAATGTTCGCATAAAGAACCTGATGGCGACGCCGGTTGAAGGTGGGTTTACCAAGTTTCAGCCCGAAGGTGAGGAAATGTCGATCTTTGACGCGGCTGAACGATATAAAGAGCAGGGAACGCCTCTGCTGATCTTCGCAGGCAAGGAATACGGCACGGGAAGTTCGCGTGACTGGGCTGCAAAAGGAACGCGGCTGATGGGTGTTAAGGCTGTGATAGCCGAATCGTTCGAACGTATTCATCGATCAAACCTTGTAGGGATGGGGGTTTTGGCGCTGCAGTTTCAGGAAGGACAGAGTGCGTTGAGCTATAAGCTTGACGGTACGGAAATGTTTGAACTGCGTGGGTTGGAAGGTGTCGATGTTCGCCCCATGCAGCAAGTGATGCTCACCGTGACGCGGGCAACCGGCGAGATCGTTGACGTACCTTTGATATTGCGGATCGACACACCAATTGAGCTGGAATATTACCGCGGCGGCGGGATATTGCCTTACGTGTTGCGACAATTGGTCGGGCCGCAAACGGAGACTAGTTCGGCTTCATAATTAGGTGCATCTGACGCGGAGCGGATATCGAATAGGTAATGGCTCAACCGCAAAATATTTGTTGGTTTTTCGGGCCAAAAGATGTAGGTTAAAGTTTAATGCAGTTCGTCCGCACTTTTCAGGAGTAATTCAATGAGATCAGTTTTATCGATTGCGCTATGTACGGCGCTTCTTGCTACGGCGGTTGCGCCGGCAATGGCTCAGAACAAAACACGCTCGATTGACCCGGATGCGAAGTCACGGCAGACCACCGTTGCACGAGGAAGTCGAACGCGAATGGCGAATGCGGAAGCGTATTCGGAAGGCCGCGGCGCGTGGGTGCTCTGGCAGATGGAAGTTGAGCGTTCGAACGTGGGCTTTCGTGTTTACCGCGTTGAGCCTACGGGAAACATTCTGATCTCAGACGATCTAATTCTTGGAAGCGCTGCTCGTGCGGCTGATCAGCCCCTGTACGGTGAGGAATATCAGTTTTTTGATGTAGACGGCGTGCCGGGTTCGGCCTATGTGATCGAGACCATTGCTGAAAGCGGTAAGACTGTCTTGACGCGATCGTTTTCTACCGCCTACGTCACCGATTATCGCTCGGTTCCGGCGATCGCTCGTCGCGGCGGACAAAAGAAGGACCCGAACGTGGGACAGATTGCGGATGCTCGCTTGAATATGTCGAAAGAGCTCAGCCTTGAGATAGAAAGTTCGATGAACACTGCGAATATCGACGCGCATCGCTGGGTGATCTCACAGCCCGGCGTTAGAATCGGAACGAAGAACGAGGGGCTTCACCGGGTTTCGCGGGCTACGCTGGAGGCGAATGGCTTTGATGTCGACACCGATCAATCGAAATGGCAGTTGTATCTTGAAGGAGTAGAACAGGCGATCATCGTGCATCCGTCTGGTGACTATATCGAGTTTTACGCGAAGGCACTTGATACTATTGAAAGTGACACCAGAATGTACTTTCTGATAAACGGCGATCAGACCGGTCGAAGAATGGCGACCAAGATCGCACGGCCCTCGACACGAACGGTGATAGCTCCCACTTATGATCAGACTTTCGTTTTGAAGGAAAGAACGAACTATATAAATACGATCAGGAACGGGGAGTTGGAGAACTTTTGGGGTCGCGTAATTTCTTCTACAGCGACGACGCTCAATTTCAACATATCGGGAGTCGATACCGCGCAAGAGAGTGCGACGATCGAGGTCAGCTTTCAGGGTTTTTCTAACGGAGTCCACGATGTCCAGTTGCTGCTTAACGGGAACGCTCTTCCAAGTGCGACTGGTTTGGGGCCCACGCCATATTCGGTTTCACAGGTCGTACCTATCGCGTTCCTTAATAATGGTCAGAACAGTCTCCATATGGTTGCACCCACCCAGGGGGACACCAGCCTTTTCGATACCGTCAAGATCCGTTATAACCGACGACACCTATCGGTGGGCGATCGACTCCAATTCCACACCCAGAATGATCGAAACGTGACCGTTGAAGGGTTTTCGACGCCGAATGTCCGCCTTTTTGATATTACTCGAGACGGAGATTTTGCTGCGATGACGAACGTATCGGTCACTCAAGGAACCGGCGGATTTGATTTGAAGGTGCCGGCGGGAAGGACGCGGCATTATTATGCTGTCGGCGAGAACGGTGTGCATTCGCCCGTTAGCGTTTCGGCATACGGCACTGAGCTGCTTGGGTCGCCCACGCACGGGGCGAACATGGTGGTCATATCGTATAAGGGCTGGATGGATGAGGCCGAAGACTGGGCAGATTATCGCCGCGGCCAGGGCGTGAACGTGAAGGTTGTTAACGTAGACGAGATCTACGACGAGTTTAACTTTGGTGTGATGAAGGCGGATGCTCTAAAGAGCTTTTTGGCATATGCGCACACTAACTGGCAGACAAAACCGCAATACGTGTTATTGATCGGAGACGCGACTTTTGACCCCAAGAATTACCGAGGGCTGGGGTTCTTTAATTTCGTGCCGACGCGGATAATCAATACGATCTTTACAGAAACGGGCAGTGACGAATTTCTGGCGGACTTTAATAATGATGGTTTAACTGAGATGGCGATCGGGCGAATAGCTGCCCGGGATGCCGCCACGGTGACCCACGTGCTTGGAAAGGTGCAAAACTGGGAAGAGAATTTTGTCGGAGATCTTAGCCGAGGGGCTCTTTTCGCCTATGATCGGCCTGATGGTTACGATTTCGAGGGAATGAGTCATCGATTAAGGCTTCGCCTGCCGCAATCGATGCCCGCAACATTCGTCTTTAGGGATGAACCGGATGCTCAGGCGAAATTATTGGCGGCGATGAATGCCGGCAAATTCGTTATCAATTACTCGGGGCACGGGACTGCTGGTGCGTGGGCGGCGTCGAATTTCTTTGCGAATTCGGTCGTGCCGCAGCTCAACCATCCCGGAAATGAGGCGGTGTTTACAATGCTGACATGCCTGAACGGATATTTCTTGGGCACGAACATAAGCCTTGGTGAGAATCTTCTGCACGCAACGAACGGAGGTTCGGCAGCTTCGTGGGCATCGACTGGTTTGACTACGCCGGATATCCAGGAAGTAATGGCGACGCGATTTTACGACCGGCTTGGAGCGGGTACAATACCTCGTCTAGGTGACCTGATCCGTGACGCCAAGACCGTCATTCCCGGCGGAACCGACGTCAGACTCTCGTGGGCGCTTCTCGGCGATCCGATGATGAGAATGCATTAGTTTCGCATGCAACAAACTAGAGGGCGGGCCATCGCGGCCCGCCCTTTGTATTGTGCTCGCGGATTGCAGATCGTTGAATTTTGGACTTCAAAGTCCGACGTTACGTCGCCTTCTTGTACGCAAACCTCACTTCACCTCTTCCAATAGTCTGGGCACATCATCCCTTCATTTGTCCGACGCACCCATTCGTTAAAAAAATCGTTCAGGTCCCTAACTGTGAACTAGACTCGTCCGTTGAATTAAAGTCTGTCCACATAGCCACCAGACTAACGGGAACAATATGCTTAAGGCCGTAGAATTGTCGAAAAGCTACAACGGAACTGTCGCGCTTGATTCTTTGAATCTTAACATTGAGCCGGGTGAGATCTATTGCTTGCTCGGCGCCAATGGTGCCGGCAAAACCACGACGATCAATTTATTCTTAAACTTCGTCGAGCACTGACGAAAACTGCGGGCGTTCGTGGCGGAGCGAGAGAGATGGAGCTCGCGATCCGCTATTAATTTTGAGGCGTTTTATGATCACTGAGATCGCACGGAAGGAGATTCGGGAAATTTGGCGTGATGGCCGGTTTCGCAGTGTGGGCGCGTTTATCCTGGTCCTACTCTTTGCCACGTTGCTTGCGGGATGGTCGCAGTATAGCAAAGTATCGGCTGAGCACGCCCTGGCAGAGGCTGACAATGAGCGGCAGTGGCAGGAGCAAGGCGCACGGAATCCACATTCGGCGGCACATTTCGGCAAGTATGCGTTCAAGCCTCGTCCGCCAGCGTCGCTGCTCGATAACGGCGTCAATTCCTATCTCGGGGTAGCGGTTTGGCTAGAGGCTCATTATCAAAATCCATTTCGTTATCGCCCGACGGAAGATTCCACCGTGGTGCAAAGGTTCGGGGAATTGACAGCAGTAGTGGTGCTGCAGCTGCTGATACCACTTTTCATAATCTTGCTCGCTTTTCCTGCATTCGCCGGCGAACGTGAGGCAGGAACACTGCGACAGCTTTTGAGTTTAGGTATCGACCGTAAGACGTTGGCCCTCGGTAAGGCACTTGGGATTGCAGGGGCGCTTGCAGCATTGCTCGTTCCGGCCGCGATCATAGGAACTGCGGCTTTAGCTCTGGCAGCGGCGGGTGCGAGCGGCGACGGCCTTTCATCTAGTCTCGGTCGCTTTGCCATTATGGCCGCGACGTACTTGCTCTATTTCACAATCTTCCTCGCTGTTTCACTCGCCGTTTCTGCGTACTTCAAGACTGCGCAGATGGCTTTGCTCGTATTGTTCGGATTCTGGATATTCAACGGATTGTTCGTTCCCCGTGTCGCTGCGGACATCGCGCAGAAGGTTCATCCGTCCGTCTCAAGCAGCGAGTTTTGGGAAAACACCAGCAAGGATTTGAGGGATGGAATTGACGGACACGATCCGCAAAATAAACGCACAGAGGAAGCAAAGCAGCAGCTACTGGCCCAGTACGGGGTTGAAAAAGTGGAGGACCTGCCCATCAATTTCTCTGGCTGGAGTTTGAATCAGGGCGAGGAATACGCCGGAAAAGTGTATGACAAGCATTATGCAGCGTTGTGGCAATCGTTCGAGGATCAAAGTCGGTTTCTCAATCTAAGCTCGATCTTCGCACCGCTTCTCAGCGTGAGGTCAATTTCAATGAGCATGGCGGGCACCGACTTTGCCCATCATCGTCACTTTGCCGCCGAAGCCGAGCAATACCGCCGCGTGATCAACCGGATTCTGAATCAAGATTACATGAACAATTCGCGAACGGGGGATACGAAGTACACCGCAGACGAAACCTTGTGGACGAGTATGCCGCAGTTTCAATACGAACTGCCCGACACGGCATGGGCTGTGCGGACGCAAATTCTACCGCTTGTGATGCTTCTATTGTGGACGCTCGGTGCGATCGGTTTAGCTTGGTTCTCCGTCGGGAGAGCGAAGGTCGAGAGGGGAGTGCGGCTTTTGCGGAACTGAAGGATTCCACGGGTTTGATCTCGGACTCGGGCAGCCGTAGATAGATAAAATTATGTTGACTCGAATAATGCGACACGATCTTCGTCTGTTGGTTGCCGATAAGATCTTGTGGATAGTGGTGGTGCTGATGCTCGGTATGATCGCGGGCGGGATCTATAACGGCGCGATTTGGGCATCTGCAAGGCTCGCCGCTGTTTCCGCTCTTGAACAAAAGGCACTTGAAGATCTGGCCGAGCAGCGATCGGAAGCGGAAGCGTTCGAATCTGGTGCTAAGCCGTTGCCGACGGGGACTCCGGCCGCGATGCTCCCTACGGGCAAATCAGTTCCTGTAGTGTTGCCGCCGGCTCCGCTCGCCGCGGTCTCGATCGGGCAGTCGGACAT
>JACDAK010000312.1 GCA_013695495.1 Blastocatellia bacterium
CAGTCGTGGAAAAGGGCAAAACACCAAAGCCGGTGAGGTCGTCTCCGTGGATCCTTGGGGGCGTAGTGTTCGTGCTTTTACTTTTGCTAATACTCCTGCAGTCGTCGAACCTTTGGAAGACATTTACGGTTCAAACTGCCAGCGATACGTTGTTGCTTTACGCACTTTCATCGCTCAATTTCATCGCGTTTGTCATATTCGGATTCATTTTCCTGCGGAGCATTATAAAGCTGATGCGTGAACGCCGTGCGTTTCAGCTCGGCTCCAAGATCAAGACTCGCTTGCTGATATATTTCGCGGCTGTCAGCCTTTTGCCGATCGTCGCGATGGCCGGCTTTTCCTATCTGTTCATGAACCGAGCGCTCGAGCGGTGGTTCACGCAGATCCCGGAAAATGTGGTTCGAGAGGCTCGGGAGGTTCAGACGCGTTCGCTGGCAGATCAAGCTGCACGGGTTGATCAGTCTGCCGCGATGCTCGCACAGGCACTCGACGGCCGCGAGGTAACGAGTGAGGAACTCAATTCGATCGCTGCGGCGGGCAAGTTTGCAAGGATCGAGGTGATCTCACTCGCTGGCGAAGTCTCCGCGGTAGGCGAGGGGGATAGTCCGGCGGCTAACCGAGGGCGGATCGAGAACAAGGCCGCCCAGGCCCGACGCGGCGAAACGCAGGCGACGCCGAATAGCGAACTTGCTTACCGTTCGAGCGTGGCTCAGATGTCCGACGGCCGCCGAGTGATCTTGGTGCCTGAACTCGCGGGCGAGGGAAGTGTCAGCCATATGGTCGACAAATCGCTTGAAGAGTTTGATCGGCTAAAGGATCAGCAAACAACCGTGCGTCAGATTGCAATGCTGACGCTGGGCGTGCTTACATTTCTGCTGATATTTGCTTCGTCATGGATCGCGTTTTACATCGCGCGGGGGTTGACTGTTCCGCTCAAGGCGCTGGCGGAGGGCGCGGACGAGATCGCGCAGGGGAACCTTTCGCATCGGGTGGATGTGCTTGCCGAAGATGAGCTTGAGCTGTTGGTAAACACCTTCAATCAGATGTCGGCCAAGCTTGAGGCAAATGCGGAGGAGCTGAATGCGCGGCGGATGTACGTCGAGACGCTCCTTCAGGCTCTGCCGACTGGGATCGTGTCGTTTGATGCGGATAACCGAATCTCGACGATCAACACCGCAGCGGCAAAGATCCTTAGGCTCGACGACGTTGATTTCACGGGCTTGGAATTGTCGGGCATCGTCAGTAACGATAACTCCCTGATCATTGAACGCCTGATCGCTCGTGCGAAGAGGATCGGGCATGCGTCGGAGCAGACGGTACTTGTAGCCGACGGCGGCAGTCGGCATGGCGACATCGATGGGCAACTGCCTGTGGCACTAACAGCCGCGGCCTTGGCAGATGCGGGCGGTTCGGTGCTGGTGATCGAGGACCTTTCGGAACTGATCGCTGCCCAGCGTGCATCTGCATGGCAGGAGGTCGCGAGGCGGATGGCGCATGAGATCAAGAATCCACTGACGCCCATACAGCTTTCGGCGGAACGGATCGCGAAACGCTTTGCGAATGCGAGTAATGGCGCGAATGGAGCGGTACACGTTTTCCAAACCGACGATCAGACCGAACGCGTGATCCAGGATGGCACGGCCACGATCCTGCGCGAGGTCCGGTCGCTGAAGTCAATGGTCGATGAGTTTTCGCGATTCGCTCGTTTGCCCGACGCGCGGCTGGAAGCTGGTGATGTTAGTGAGATCGTCCGCGGGGTGTTGGCACTTTACGAAGATAGGCATGACGGTGTGCTGATCACGAGCGACCTAAGCCACTCGCTGCCGGTGACCAAGATCGATGCCGAGCAGTTAAAGCGGGTTTTTGTTAATCTTATCGACAATGCGATCGAGGCGTTTGATCCGGACGCGACTGAGAAGCGGCTTCATGTGAGCACACGGCACGACGCGGCTCGGGATATTGTAGTTGCGGAGGTCGCAGACAACGGCAGAGGTATTTCGCCCGCGAACCTTCAAAAGCTGTTTCAGCCTTATTTCTCAACAAAGGGGCGGGGCACGGGGCTTGGCCTTGCAATAGTTCACCGAATAATCGGCGAGCATCACGGGAAGATCAAAGCAGTTGCCAACCAGCCACATGGGGCGATGTTTATAATTGAATTGCCGGTGGCTCCTTGAGTATGCGGACACTAAGCGAACGGTATCTGGCAGTGTGATGAAGTTAGACTTTTGGTCTAAGTTGATTACGATGGCAATTTGTAATGGTCGCCATCGTCGAACTGATCCGAGCAGAATCTGCCGTAAGGACAGTCGAAAGTGTCAGCGATTGCCCCGCTGGGACCGCAATGTACGACATTTTTTCGCAATTTCCTCTACAAGTCTTCGGTATGTTTTTCTTTATCGGAGGGGCAAAAAGTTCTTGGCGACCGTACCGGTCGTCCTGTTAGCGGAGCATGGCAACGATTCTTATAGTTGATGATGAACCCGGCATCCGTGACACCCTGCGTGGGGTGTTGGAGGACGAGGGGTTTGATGTGTCTACGGCCGCGACGGGCGAAGAGTGCCTGAAGCTGGCGGAGACCGAGCATTTTGCGTGCATTCTTTTAGACATTTGGTTGGGCGAGGGAATCGACGGATTGGAAACGCTGCAGATGCTGCGCGAGGCGGGCGACGATGCGGCGGTCATTATGATCTCGGGGCATGGGAATATCGAGACGGCTGTACGTTCGACCAAGCTGGGTGCTTTCGACTTCGTTGAAAAGCCGCTTAGCCTCGAAAAAACGGTGGTGACGGTGAAGAACGCCGTTAAGCAGCGCGAGTTGGAGCGCACGAACCGTCAGCTGCAGACAGATAATGCGAACGAGTATGTAATGGTCGGCGAATCGGTCGGGATGCGCGCGTTGCGAAAGCAGATAGGCATTGTCGCGCCGTCCGACGGCCGCGTTCTGATATCGGGTGAGAGCGGAACGGGAAAGGAGTTGGTCGCCCGTGCGATCCACTCAGCGTCGAAGCGTCGCGGGGCTCCGTTCGTTGAGATCAACTCGGCCGCGATTCCTGAGGAACTTGTCGAATCGGAACTCTTCGGGCATGTGAAGGGGGCTTTTTCGGGTGCAGTGGCAAACAAGAAAGGGAAGTTTGAGGTCGCCGATGGGGCGACGCTTTTTCTGGATGAGATCGGCGATATGTCACCGCGTGTGCAGGCGAAGATGCTTCGCGTGCTTGAGGAGCAGCGGTTCGAGCCGGTCGGCAGCAACGCTCCGGTTAAGATTGATGTTCGTGTGATCTCGGCAACGAACAAGCGGCTGGATGACCTCATCGACAACGGCAATTTCCGGGCGGATCT
This sequence comes from Blastocatellia bacterium, assembly GCA_013695495.1. Classification (GTDB taxonomy): domain Bacteria; phylum Acidobacteriota; class Blastocatellia; order Pyrinomonadales; family Pyrinomonadaceae; genus OLB17. The sequence goes on from JACDAK010000312.1 coordinate 3,340, forward strand.
TTTTTATCGCCTGAATGTTATACCGTTTCAGATACCGCCGCTGCGCGAACGTGTGGAGGACATTTCGCTGCTCGTCGAGCATTTTAACCGACGCTTTTCTGCCGATAACGGAAAACGCACGAAGATGTTTACGGAAGAGGCGTTGGACGCCTTGCGAATGTACACCTGGCCCGGAAACGTTCGTGAACTGCGAAACACGATCGAGCGCGTGGTGATCATGGTCAGCAAACAGAAGATCCTCGCTAAAGACCTGCCGGAGTTCGGTTCCGGCGACGAGGCGCCTGCGTCCAGCTTCCGCTTTCCGTCATTCAAGGCGGCGACGGACGCATATCAGCGCGAATATATTCTGCACAAGCTCGCCGAGCACGACGGCAACGTCACGAAAGCCGCCGACGAGATGGGCGTCGACCGAAGTCATCTTTACCGGCGGATGCGTAACCTCGGTATTCAAGCCAAATAAGCCCGCCCAGAAAATGTTGACTTCACAAAATGTTACGAAGTAACATTTAACTCGCCACATTCCCATATTAGGTAAAGCATTATGAAGTTGTCCTACTCGTTCCGCTTTGTTCCGGCTCTATTTCTCTTCATCCTATTCGTTCACTCCGGCGTTGCCGCTCAGGACAAGTGGGTCTCCGTCCGTTCGCAGAACTTTCACATGATCGGCAACGCGACCGAGAAAGACATTAGGGCTGCGGCGGTCCAGCTTGAGCAGTTTCGCCACGTGTTCGTTTCGCTATTCCCCGGCTTTAAGTTCAATTCGCCGGTCGAAACGACCGTGATCGTATTTCGCAACGAACGTTCATTTCGGCCATACAAGCCGGGAGCGTGGACTGCGGGATATTTCCAACCCGGCGACGATCAGAACTACATTGTTCTAACCACCGAAGGCGACCGATCGCAGACGTACAAGACGATCTTCCACGAATATGTTCATTACCTGGTTAATAATACGTTCGGAAAGTCGCGTATTCCGCCGTGGTTCAATGAAGGACTTGCGGAGTTTTATGCTCAATTTGCCATCTCGAATGATTCCAGGGTCATACTCGGTAATCTGAATGAAAGCCATCTCGAGGTGATGCGGCGAACGAAGCTTATACCCTTCGAAATCTTCTTTAAGATCGACAACTATTTGCTCGGGCAACAGGGCGGGCACGGTGCGAGCGTTTTCTATGCACAGTCGTGGGCGTTCATGCACTATTTACTTGCGAAGCCGGACGGCGGCGACAAATCGCGTCAGCTTATGTCGTTTCTTTCGAGTGCGCTGAAGGGTGATAACAGCGAAGCCGCTTTCCAAAAAGCATTTGGCATGACCTACAAAGAAGCCGAAGACGGATTGCGGCGCTATGTCGGCCAGCGACGGTTTTCGGGGACGCAAGTCACCTTTGAAGAGAAGCTGGAATTCACCGGCGGCACCACTGTCGAACCTCTTACGCCGGCCGAAACGGCTGCTTATCTCGGCGACCTGCTCTACCGAACTCACAGACTGTCCGAAGCCGAGGTGCAACTGAAAAAAGCGCTTGAGATGGACGCACGATCGCCGCGTGCCAATATGATCATGGCAATGGTCATGCTTCGCAACCGAAAGTTCTCTGAGGCGCGTCAACACCTTGATATCGTAATGCTAGCCAAAGAGCCGAGCTACGTGGCTTATTACAACTACGCCTATATGCTGAGCCGGTCCGCGATGGACGAGAGCGGCTGGGTGACGCGTTACCGAGACGAAGACGCGGAGCAAATGCGCGAATACCTTGAGAAGGCGATAAAGCTTCGTCCCGATTTCGCTGAATCGTATCAATTGCTCACCTTCGTCAGCATCGTCCGCAATGACCGAATCGACGAGGCGATGGCACACATCAAGAAAGCCCTCGAGATCTCGCCGGGTAATGAGAATTATCTCCTCAGCCTCGCTAGCCTGATGGGCCGGTCAGGCAACCACGCCGAAGCAGAGCGACTGGCAAAAACCGTTCACGACGGTACGTCTGAACCCAGTTTGAGGAATCACGCTCGCTCGATACTTCAGAACATTGAACGGGACAAGCAGTACGCGGAAACGGTGGCAGCGCTTAGGGGCGGCAACCCGCCGCCCGATGCGGATAATCGCCGGCCGCCGCTTCTGATCATTGAAGACGGCGACGAGATGCCGACCGAAGAACAGATCGCGAAACTGCGTGCGGAAGCGGAGCGGTTCAGTATTTTGGAGGCTCTACGACCGCCGCAGTCGGGCGAACAGCGCATTATTGGACATTTATCGAAAATCGAGTGCTCGCGCAATGGCGTGTTATTTGTGGGCAGGGCGACCGACGGGCCGATCAGGCTGCACAACACAGAGTTCTCAGCGTTGACGCTGACGACATTCATTCCGGTAGTCGATATGCAGATCGGGTGCGGCACGGTCACGCAAGATCTCTATACGATAATGACCTATGTTCCGGAGCAAAACTCCAAGCTCAAATCGACCGGACGGCTCGTGGCGTTGGAACTGATACCGGACTGGCTGACGAGCCTTGAAGACAAATAAAAGGATGACCCGATAAGGAGCCATCCATTTTGGGCAGGCCGCTCGAGTACGCGGCGAACAGCCTGCCAAACTCTGACGGCCTTTACTGGCCGTCTTTTTCATTATCAGCGGCCGGTTTTGCTGCAAAACCGCGTTTGATCATGAGAGCTTCGACCCGGGGGTCGCGTCCGCGGAAGTGTCGGTACGCCTCGGCAGGGTCGAGCGTATTGCCAACCGAGAAGATGTACCTGACAAGACGCTGGCCGACCTCGCGGTCATAAGCACCCTTGCCCTCGCGGAATGCGCCGAAGGCGTCTGCCGTTATCACATCAGACCAGAGGTAGCTGTAGTAGCCGGCTGAATAGCCGTCGCTGCCGAATGCGTGTGCAAATTGCGGCGTCCGGTGACGCATCACGATCTCGCGGGGCATCCCGAGAGCATCGAGCGTCTCTTTCTCAAACTTCGCAACGTCGATCTCTTTCGATCCCGCAAGGTGCAGCTTCATATCGATGAACGCACTTGCGAGATATTCCGTTGTGGCGAAGCCTTGGTTAAAGGTCGCAGCTTTTTCGATCTTGTTCACAAGTTCCTGAGGGATCGGTTTGCCCGTTTTATGGTGAACCGCGAATTTCTGAAGCACCTCGGGCGTTGAAAGCCAGTGCTCGAGCAGTTGGGACGGGAACTCCACATAATCGCGCGGAACGGCGGTGCCGGAAAGCGTCGGGTAGTTCACGTTCGAAGACAATCCGTGCAGCGCGTGGCCGAACTCGTGAAACATCGTGGTTGCGTCGTCCCACGAGATGAGCACGGGCTCACCGGGACGTCCCTTCACGAAGTTCGAATTGTTAGAAACGATGGTCGTTTTCTCGCCGTCGAATCTGGACTGCGAGCGATAAGCGTTCATCCACGCTCCCGAGACCTTCCCGTCGCGAGCATAGGGATCGAAATACCAGAGGCCAACGTGCTTGCCGTTGGTTTTATCCTTAACTTCCCACACCGTCACATCGGGATGAAACACCGGAACGGTTCCGGCCTTGACCGGGATGAATGTAAAGTTGAAAAGCTCGCCGGCGACATAGAACATCCCGTCGCGGATCTTGTCGAGCTGGAGGTATTCTTTTACCTCATTGGCGTCGAGGTCGTAGCGGTCCTTACGAACCTTTTCCATATAGAAGCGATAATCCCACGGCTCGATGGTTATCTTCGCGCCTTCTTTATCCGCAAGCGCCTGCATGTCGGCGACTTCTTCCTTCACGCGGGCGACGGCCGGAGTCCAAACGGCTTCAAGCAGTTCCATGGCACGCTCGGGCGTTTTCGCCATCGCGTTCTCTAGCCGCCAATGGGCATGCGTTTCAAAGCCGAGGAGTTTTGCCCGCTCCGCTCGGAGCTGCAGTATCTCAGAAATGATCGCCTTGTTGTCTGTTGCACCGCCGCCGTCGCCGCGGGTGATGAACATCCGCCAAACCTTCTCACGAAGCTGGCGGTTCTCGGCGTAGGTTAAGAACGGATCTACAGACGATCGCGTATTTTGAATGATCCACGCGCCCTTGTTGTCCTTTGCTGCTGCGGCCGAAGCTGCGGAGTCTTTGTACGCCTGCGACATTCCTGCAAGGTCCGCCTCATTCTTGATAACAATGAACTGCTCGTTCTCATCCTTGAGCAAATTCTGATTGAAGCGCGTGAACAAACCGGCGAGAGACTGGTTGATCTCGGAAAGCCGCGCCTTTTGCTCCGTATTGAGCCTTGCACCGGCGCGGACGAAGTTCGTGTAATAGACCCACGCCAGCCGCTGCTGTTCGGGCGTGAGCTTTGCCTTTTCCGGCGAATTGTAAACCGCCTCGATCCGCTTGAACAGAGCCTCGTTCTGATTGATCTTGTCTGAGAACGCGGCGAGCTGCGGAGCCATTTCGCGTTCGACGGCGGAGAACTCGGCGTTGTTCATATTCCGCGCCCAGATGTAATAAATGGTCGCGACACGCCTAAACTTGTCGCCGGCCCGTTCCATCGCGGCCAGAGTGTTCTCAAATGTCGGTGCTGCCGAATTGTTCGTGATGGCGTCAACTTCCTTGAGCTGCTCGGCCATGCCGGCCTCGAGCGCCGGCTTAAAGTCAGCGATGCGGACCCTATCGAAAGCCGGCACGCCGCCGTATGGCCCCTTCCATTCGGCAGTTAAAACGTTGTCTTGTGATGTGTCTGTAGATGCCGCGACACCCGGCGTAATGTCTGTGCTCATAAATATCGCAATGCCCGCAACCGCCGCGGCCACAACAGCGCCACCAAACCATCGGCGCAGCATATTCTTCTTTATCATCATTATCTCCCTGAACTTAATATCCCTTGGCCAGCGGTAACGCAAGCCCGTTGCAAGTTTGATGCAAGTTAAAGTCTGTTTGCTTGACGCCATTTTACACCATGCCCGCGCGCAGTTGTAGCGTAAGCTACCCGTCAAGTGCACAGTTCTAAACTAGAGTTTCTGCTGTAAGCCGGCGTTTGAATTCGGCCGGCGGGATATTCCCCAACGAACTGTGGGGACGTTCCTCGTTGTAGCTGAGCAGCCAG
>JACDAK010000339.1 GCA_013695495.1 Blastocatellia bacterium
GCATCGTGGTGAACATGTCCTGTTGAATGGACATCTTCTCTTTGATCGCGCGTTCCATTCGCTCAAGTCCAATACGGAACTGATTTTCGAGCAGCTCGCCCACCGCGCGAACGCGGCGATTGCCGAGATGGTCGATGTCGTCCTGATAGTAGTGCTCACTGTCACGCTTCATCCGCAGCAAGTAGTTGACGACCTCGATGAAATCGCCCGCGTCGAGAAGCGGCGAGTCGATCCTGTCCTTTTCAGGCCGGCCCATCTTGATGTTGAACTTCAAACGGCCAACACGCGAAAGGTCAAAGCGTCGTGCATCGAAGAACATTCCTTCGAGCAAATGATAAGCCGTCGGCACGGTCGGCGGGTCGCCGGGCCGCATTTTGCGATAGATCTCAAGCAGTGCATCGACGGGCTTTGTGATCGCATCCTTGCGGAGCGTATTCGAAATGACTTCGCCGATGACGTCCGTCTTCGGGAAGAACACGTCAAAGCCTTCTACGCCTTCTTCGACGATCTGCTGCAGATTGCCGGCTCCGATCTCCGTGTTCGATTCGATTATCACCTCACCGGTTTCGGTATTGACGACATCGGAGAGCGAGAACGCTCCCTCCAACTCGCTGGCGTTGATCTGAACACGCTGAATGCCTGCCCTTCGCAGCTCGCCGAGGGCCATCTTCGTGATCTTTTTGCCGATCCGAACGACGTCCTCTTTCTTCTCTTTAATGTCCTCGTCGGCACGCATGTTCGTGAGGTGGGTGTTGCCCTCCGGCTTGACCTCAACGTACAGCTTTCCGTTGTCGACCACGGCACGATCCACCGTATAGAACAAACGCAGAACGTCCTCGTTGGTATACTCGGCGTTCTTCACGACCTCTTCAAGGATCGGGTCCGAAACGGTCTTCATGTCGATCTGCGGATTCAGCCAAAGGCCGAGTGCACGCAAGAAGATCGTCGCCAGGATCTTGCGCTTACCGAGTCGTGCATGCAGCAATCCCTTTTGGTCATATTCAAATTCGACCCATGAACCACGGTACGGAATGATCTTGGCAAGATATTCGTCGTGATCTCCCTTGAAGAAAACGCCCGGCGAACGGTGAAGCTGCGAAACGATCACGCGCTCAGTTCCGTTGATGATGAACGTTCCGTTCTCAGTCATCAGCGGGATCTCGCCGAAGAATACATCCTCTTCCTTAATATCGCGGATGGTCGACGTTCCTGTTTCAGCGTCCTTGTCATACACCGTAAGGCGGATCTTGACCTTCAGCGGAACGCTGAACGACATTCCACGTTCCTGACAGTCCTGCTGGTCGTGCTTGTGTTTCAGACCGACGGGCTCGCCGCAGTTGTTGCAGAGATTTGGGCGAACGGCGTTAAACGTGCCGCAGCTATTACAAAGAACTTCCGCCGGATTGAACGGATCGACCTTGATCTTTGCATTACAATTCTTACAGTTCGAGCGAAGATGCTCGAGCCCCTCGAGATTTCCGCATTTACACTGCCAGTTGCCGATCTGATATTCAACGTATTCGAGCGTAGCTGTTTCGCGAAAGTCAGAAACCGGAAAGATCGAATCGAAAACGGACTGAAGCCCGATCTTTTCTCGCTCTTCGGGAATTAAGTCCATCTGCAGGAACCTGTTATATGATTCGCGTTGAACCTCGATCAAATTTGGGATCTGGGCCGTAGTATAGATCTTTGAAAAATCGACGCGCTCCGGTGCCTGGCTTGTCCGTCGCCCAAGCCCGCTAGCGTTTGTTTGAAGCGGATTAGTGATCATAATATTTATTTGATTGCCCGAGGAAAAAACCTGTTGATTTATCTCTCAGTTGTTGGTAGGATTTTCGCAGCAACGCGTCCCACCGCCGATTATTCAGCAAAAAGACAGCAAATGCGGTCGAGGGTAAACTTCACCCTGACCGCTTTTGAAGCAGATTATTTGCTTTGATTCAGATTCTTTGAGCGTGCCGAAAATGACACCCACTCTCCCTTTTTCTATCGAAAACTCGCCGCTAACCGGTTGAAACAACACATCTTACCGGGAACAACAGCCGCCTTGCTGCGCCCTGCCGGAACCGGTTTCATAAAGCCTTTTACCAGTGTAACAACTAAAGAAGTGAGCTTCAACCCGAAACGGAGGTCCGCCCCGGGTTGAAGCAATTCTGAAAGGTGTTACTTGACTTCGACGGTCGCACCCGCGTCAGACAATTTGGTCTTGATCTCTTCGGCTTCGTCCTTCGAAACGCCTTCTTTCAAGGCTTTCGGAGCACTGTCGACCAAGTCTTTGGCTTCTTTCAAGCCCAGACCCGCAACGATCTCGCGAACGACCTTGATGACCGCGATCTTGTTGCCGCCGGCTGCCGTCAGGATCACGTCGAACGAATCCTTCTCTTCAGCCGCACCTGCACCATCGCCTGCACCTGCTGCCGCTGCCATCATCATCGGAGCCGCCGCTGCCGCTGCTGAAACACCAAAAACTTCTTCAAGTTCTTTTACCAATTCCGACGCTTCCAAGAGCGTCATGCCTTTCAAATATTCGATTACTTCGTCTTTTGTAATTGCCATGATTTTATCTATTCCTCCAAAGGGTTCTGGTTTAATGGACCGCTAACGCGTCCGCTTCATCGTCAGCCGCTAGAACCCACGGGACATCAGAATCGGCTGCATCGCCTTTTCTGTCTTGTCCGAGCAGCGCGGGTGACCTGACATATCACCCCGCTCGTTTTCCTTGAGTACGGCTCGTTTGCAGCGGCCCCTCTCGGCAACCGCCGCGAAAATTATTCTGACTTCTCTTCCGTTTCTGCCTCAGCAGCCGATGCTTCTTCTGCAGGTGCAGCCTCAGTAGCCGCGGCTTCCTCTACAGGTGCAGCCTCAGCAACCGGAGCTTCTTCCGCAGGTGCCGCCTCAGGAGCCGGGGTTTCTTCTGCAGGTGCAGCTTCCGCGATCGGAGCTTCTTCCGCCGGTGCAGCCTCGGCAGCAGGTGCAGCGCCACCTTCAGGTATCTTGTCGCCGATCTGCTTGATCACCACCGCAAGGTCACGCGGCACCGCGTTGATAACGGTGACAATACGCTGAGCCTGTGCGTTGAGGACGAAAAGCAGTTTCGAAATAAGCTCTTCTTTCGAAGGCAGGCTCGCAATATTAGTAACCTGCGAAAGATCGACAAGCTTTCCGTCCACCACACCCGTCTTAAACGTGTAGGTGTCGGCATTGTCTTTCATGAACTTCGACACTGCCTTAGAAAGCACGACCGGATCGTTCTCGGTCCAGGCTATCGCCGTTACGCCTTTCAAATACTCGGTCGCTTGTTCGTAGTCCGTTCCCTTTACCGCAATACGGGCAAGGGTGTTCTTAACTACCTGATACTTTGCTCCGGCTTCGCGAAGGCTATTGCGAAATTCCTGATCCTTTGCGACGCTCACGCCCTTAAAACTCACGACCATCGCCGATTTAGCAGTCTGCAGCGACTCTGTGAGGGCGTTCAGATCTCGTTGTTTTGTTTCTCTTGATTTCATCGTTCTATTGAGCCCTTACCTAATGTGCGGGCTGCTGACACTCCTCACACTACGCATATGTAAGCTCGTCGAGCAATACGCCCGGGCTCATCGTCGCTGCCAGATTGATCTTCTTAAGGTAACGGCCTTTTGCCGTCGTCGGCTTTGCCTTCATCACCGCATTGATCAGCACACGTGTATTTTCCGCCAATTTATCGGGGTCAAACGACACTTTGCCGACCGGCGAGTGGATAACGCCCGTCTTGTCGACGCGGTACTCGACCTTACCGGCCTTGGTTTCCTGGATGGCCGTTTTCACGTCCATCGTAACCGTTCCTGTTTTGGGGTTCGGCATCAGGCCTCGAGGACCGAGCACCTTGCCGAGCTGTCCGACCTTGCCCATCATGTCGGGCGTGGCGATCAGGGCATCGAAATCGAGCCAGCCGCCTTTGATCTTATCGACAATGTCGTCGCCGCCCGCCATATCGGCTCCGGCGTCTTCGGCTTCCTTGATCTTATCGCCCTGAGCGATGACGACCACTTTCTTATCAGCCCCGCCCAGCCCATGCGGCAGCACGATAGTTCCGCGTACAAGCTGGTCCGCCTTTCGCGGATCGACGCCAAGCCACATTGTCAGCTCAACAGTCTCGTCAAAATTTGCGAACGCGATCTCTTTCAGTTTCGCGACCGCTTCGTCCAGCGAATGCTTCTTCAGCGGCTCTATTTTTTCAAGAGCCGCAAGGTATTTCTTTCCTCGTTTCATTTTACCTCCAGGTACAAACGAACCGCTGTGCGGTTCTCCCTATCTTAAACTCGCCTATACGACCGTCAGGCCCATCGACTTTGCCGTACCCTCGATGGTTCTCATCGCGGCCGCGAGGTCGGTGGTGTTCAGGTCTTGCATTTTCTTTTGCGCAATCTCTTCGATCTTTGCTCGCGAGATCGTGCCTACCTTTTCTTTGTTCGGTGTACCCGAACCTTTCGGAATTCCCGCGGCCTTTCTCAGAAGGTCGCCGGCCGGCGGCGTTTTCGTTTCAAACGTAAACGATCGGTCTCCGTAAACCGTGATCACGACCGGGATCTTCATATCCGGGTCGTCGTTTTGCGTTTTGGCGTTGAACGCCTTGCAAAACTCCATGATATTGACGCCGTGCTGGCCCAATGCCGGGCCGATCGGCGGTGCCGGGTTCGCCTTTCCCGCCGGGATCTGCAGCTTAATGTAACCTTGTATCTTCTTTGCCATTTTCGATTAACGATCCCTAAACTTCAGGGAATGTCCTCATTTATTCTTCTTCTGCGAATGTGACCTTCTCGACCTCTAGAAACGCAAGTTCGTAGGGTGTCGAACGGCCAAAGATCGTGATAGACACCTTCAGGGTGTTCTTGTCTTCGTTCACTTCCTCAACCTTGCCGGTAAAACTCGCGAACGGACCGGATTTGATCCTTACCACTTCGCCCACCTGATAGGTGAACTTCGGTTTCGGTTTCTCAGTCGCGACCTCGATGTTGCGAACGATCTGGTCCACTTCTTCCTGAGTTAGAGGCGTCGGCTGCTTACCGCCCAAAAATCCCGTAACCTTCGGCGTCGACTTGATCGCGTGAAAAACGTTATCCGGAATCTTTCCTTTCTCGTCGCACTCGATCTCGACAAGAACGTAGCCCGGGTAAAACATCCGCGACGATTCGATCCGCTTATTCCCACGCATTTCGACGACGGTCTCTTTTGGCAGCAGCACTTCAGTTATCTGCCCGTCGAGCTCCATGTCACGGATACGGGCATGGAGGCTTTCGACCACCTTGTTCTCATGCCCCGAATATGTGTGGATGAAATACCACTGCTTCATGTAAGAAACCTTAGGCCCCTGCGAGCTTGTTCACCAGCCACGTCAGGGCTTCCAGAATATAGGTCCACGCCTGGTCAATCAGGAAAAGGTAAATCGCGAAAAAGATGACAGCAATGATTACGATTATGGTCGTATTCTTTACATCTTCCGACGACGGA
>JACDAK010000349.1 GCA_013695495.1 Blastocatellia bacterium
GAGCAGGACCGCTCGCGACGGGCGGCCGGTCTCTTTTATGACGTGGTGCACGCGGTCGATGATGTAAAAGGTGCGCTCGATCTTGCGCGGGGCCCGGCGCAGGTCGCGCTCGGTGGGGTGGAGCTGAAGCTCGATGGTGTCGCCCGCCGTGTAGTTAGGCGATACCGCCGACATCGACGTGCCGATGATCTTGCCCTTGCAGTAAAAATTGATCTCAAGCGTTACCATCCGCTCAAGCGTTGGGTGAAGAAGGTCGTTCATGGGCGGTTCAGAGTTTTGTGGTGCCGGAGGTCGGACTCGAACCGACATGGGCGTTAAGCCCGCCAGATTTTGAGTCTGGTGCGTATACCAATTTCGCCACTCCGGCGGAATGTCAAATGTTACGGTTTTGGCGGCGGTTCGTCAAGAAAGTGAAGAACGGCAAGCAGGGATGCTTGCTGCTCCCGGCTTAGACGGGCGAGACGATAACGACCTGGACGCGGCGCTTGGCTTCGTCGAGAAAGGCTTCGATGTTGGCACCGACGCGCTCTTCGACGAGAAGGGCGTTGATCTCGGTGCGGCGCTCTTCGAGCGTGGGCATGAGAAGCCCGGGGTTGCGGCGGCGGAAATCGGGCACGAAATCTTCGCGGTAATATTCGGCCTCGTCGTCGGGGGTGATGACGATGAAGGAGCGAAAGCGGAAGTCGAGATATTTGTCGATGGCGACGCGCTGTTCGATGATCCCCTCGAAATTGTCGTCGCGGACGGAGGTGAAGCCGACCTGCTGGAGGCGGTTCTCAAATTCGGTCGGCGACGGGAAGTAGGACAAGATCTCTTTGATCTTCGCGTCGATCTCTTCGGTCGTGGGCGGAGTGCGCGGAAGACGCTCTGCCTCAAGGGCGAAGATCCGCTGGCTTATCTGGAGCTCGAGGGCAAGGTTGAGCGCTTCGGAACTGGGGTTGCGAAGCTCGGCTCCGGGCTGAAGCGCGAGCTGCCAGCGGAGGTCTGACAGCGTGATGAGCTCTGTGCGCCCGCCGTCGTTGACGGTTGCGACGATCTTATCGACAACGCGCTGAGCGAATGCGTGCGGCGCGGCCACCATAAATAGAGCTGCGAATACTGCGGCGCAAGCCAATTTGAACGCTAATCCTTTGGATAAAGCACTGTGCACTTAATAATTGATTTTCCTACCTTGAAGGGGCTTAGTCAATAAGGAAAGCGGAGCGTTAAATCATTGACATATATGCCCAAATAGTTTTAACATACTTGCGGAAGTTGATAACTCTATCAGTTTCCCATCCTCTACCCCGTTCGATTAAACGCAGCATCGCCTTCCTCACAGGTGCTTACTACCAGAATGACATTTCCCTCGACGGCTACAAAAGCAAAAGTAAAACCGTACTCCGCCCCTGCAGACTCGCGCGATCCCTCACCGGAACTGCGCTTTATCTCGGACCTCGGCCGGAGCCTTTTATTTACGGTACATCCCAAGAAGGTCGCATGCCGCGTTTCGGGCGCGCTGCAGCTCCGTGTGAATGCGGAGATCTGCGTTTTTGTCGCGGAACTCGAAAACATCGGCGTGGTGAGCTGCGGTTTTGATAAGCACGGCCAGCTTGAAACGAACTTTATCGATAAGCAGAGATTCGAAAAATGGCTCAAGCTTCTGCCGCCGCAGATCGGCTATGTGGAAGAGAATGAGGCGGAATTTTTGTCGAAGGGATGCGAACGGTCGATCGAATATATTTCGCCGCTGCACATAAACGGCGAAATCAAGGGTGCGATCATTGTCGGGTTTGCGATGCGGGCGGAGCTTGATGACTCGCGTGCGAGGCTGATAGACGCGGCTACGCAAATGGCGGCGATGAGCGTGAACCTTTCGGCGCATTACGAAGCGGCGATAAATACGTCGATAACGCGTGCGAAGGAAGAGCACCGGAAGTTTACGGAAGCGATCTTGGACGCGTTGCCGGTTTCGCTTTATGTTGTCGATCGTGATTATCGGATAGTGACGTGGAACAGGCATCGCGAGATCGGTTCGCAGGGCATACCGAGGGATTCGGCGATAGGGCGGAATGTTTTTAATGTGCTGGCGAGGTATCCGGAAGGGCGTGTGCGGGAAGAGTTTGAGCGTGCGTTCGACACCGGGCAGATACAGCGGATCGAGCAGCAGACGGCGGCGGAGGACGGATCGACGCAGCACTGGATGGTGAGCAAGATACCTATGCGCGACCCCGACACGAACGAGGTCACGCACGTGATAACGGTCGGTGAGGACGTTACGGAGCGGGTCGAGGCGATACACGCGGTCGGGCGTGCGGAAAAGCTTGCGGCGGTCGGAAGGCTGGCGGCGGGCGTTGTGCACGAGATCAATAATCCGCTGGCGACGATAGCGGCGTGTGCGGAATCGCTGGAACAGCGGGTGGAAGAAGGTGCGTTTGAAGATTGCGAGGCGGTCGACGACCTTGGGGAATATTTAGGATTGATCAAGAGCGAGGCGTTTCGGTGCAAATCGATAACGACCGGGCTTTTGGATTTTAGCCGCGTGCGTACGGGTGCGCGGAACTTGATCGACCTGGCAGAGATATTGCGGTCGTCGGCAAATCTGCTTTCGCATCAGAAACGCGGCGACAATATAAAGATCGAACTCGAGATCGCGGACAATCTTCCGCAGGTCAAAGCGGACGGCGGGCAGCTGCAGCAGGCTGTGATCGCACTCGCGACAAATGCGATAGACGCAATGCCTGAAGGCGGCACGCTGACGCTTGCGGTGAGCGGGCGTGGAAACCGCGTTTCGCTGGAGGTTCGCGACACGGGCGTGGGCATTAAGACCGACGATATGTCGAAAATTTTTGAGCCGTTCTTTACCACCAAGGAGATCGGCAAGGGAACGGGGCTTGGGCTGGCTGTATGCTACGGGATCATCACCGATCACGGCGGCCGGATGAGCGTTCGTTCGAATTTGGGTAAGGGCACGACCTTTACGATAGTACTTCCCGGCGCGGGCAACAGAGTCTCTTAGCCCCGCCGACAACCCCCTCCCTCCTTCAAATTGATATGGCAAAACTACTAGTAGTCGATGACGAAAAGAATCTTCGTCTCGTCGTTCAAAAAGAGATGGCGCGGCAGGGGCACGAGGCTGAGTCTGCGGCCGATGGCGAGGCGGCGTGGGAGATGCTGGAATCGCAGGATTTCGACGTGCTGCTGTGCGACATAAATATGCCGCGGCTGGACGGCATGGCGCTGCTGAAGCGTATGAAGGAGAAAAGCGCCAATCCGCCGGAGGTGATCGTGCTGACCGGGCAGGGGACAGTGGAAACGGCTATCGAGGCGATGAAGCTTGGCGCGTATGATTACCTCACCAAGCCTTATCGGTTGACGGAGCTTTCGGCGCTGGTCGCGCAGGCTTCGGAGAAAAAGCAGTTGAAGACGGACAATCAGCGGCTGAGGGCGCAGATAGAACGCTCTGTCGGGACTACGCCGGACATAATTGCGCAATCGCCGCAGATGAAAGAGGTTCTGCGATTGGTGCGGCGCGTGGCGCCGACGGATACTTCGGTGCTGATCACGGGCGAATCGGGCACCGGCAAGGAGTTGGTCGCTCTGGAATTGCATCGGCTGAGCCACAGGGCGAACAAGCCTTTTATCGATCTGAACTGTGCGGCGCTGCAGGACACGCTGCTGGAATCAGAGCTGTTCGGATATGAAGCCGGCGCGTTTTCGGGTGCACGGAACCGGAAGCTCGGGCTGTTTGAACTGGCAGACGGCGGGACGCTGTTCTTGGATGAGATAATGGAGATGCCGGGGCAGCTGCAGTCGAAGCTGCTGCGTGCGTTGGAGACGCGGACGTTCTTTCGCGTGGGGGGAGTGAAAAAAGTCGAGGTGAACGTGCGGCTGGTGGCGGCGACGAACCGCGATCCGCACCAGGCGATAAGCGAAGGGATATTTCGCTCGGACCTGCTTTATCGCATCAACAGCTTTGAGATAAACATTGCACCGCTGAGAGAGCGGAAAGAAGATATCGAACCGTTGGCGCAGCATCTGCTGCAGAAGGTTGCGGGTGCGAATCCGCCGGAGCTGACGGAGCCGGTCATAGAGGCGCTCAAGGCGTATTCGTGGACCGGGAATGTGCGGCAGCTTCGGAATTGTTTGGAGCGTGCGGCTCTGCTGTCTGACAATGGGCGGATCACGGTGAAGGAGTTGCCGCCGGAGGTTGCGTACCGGACGGAGAAGTCGAATGTCTCAGTAAATTACAGCTCGCCGAAGGTTCAGCCGGGTCCGGGAGCATACCCTACGGGCGTGACGACGAATCTGCGCGAAACGGAACGGCAGCAGATAATCACTGCACTTGAAAAGACCGGCTGGCACCGCGGGAAGACGGCGGAGCTATTGGGGATTTCGCCATCGACGCTTTACCGGCGGCTGCGTGAATATGACCTGGACGTGCGTTAGCTCGTGAGCACGACGTCAAGGAAAAGCATCAAACCGAAACCGACGAAAAGCGAAAACGTTGCCCCGCTCTCAAAGCCGGTACGGTGAGTTTCGGGAATAATTTCGTCACTAACGATAAAGAGCATGGCACCGGCTGCGAAGGCGAGTGCCCAGGGTAGCGTGTGTTCTGAGATCACGAGGACAGATGCGCCGACGATGCCGCCGGCGACTTCGATAAGGCCGGTCAGCGCGGTGACGCCGAAGGCGTAGATTTTGGAATAACCCTGCGATTGAAGCGCGACAGCGACGGATAAGCCTTCGGGAAGGTTTTGTAGGCCGATGCCGATCGTGGCGCCGAGGCCCGTGCCCATGTTGTCGGTTGCGTTGGCGATGCCGACTGCCATGCCCTCAGGGAAGTTATGGATGGCTATGGCGATGACGAATAGCCAGATGCGGCGGAGGCTTTGAACGTCGGTTCCCTCGTGGCCTTTTTCGAAGTGTTCGTGCGGGACGAGTTCGTTGACTGCCCAGAGGATGAATCCGCCGAGGAACAGGAATGCGATAGCCTGAAGCACTGCGCTTGAGGTTGATGCGGAGGTTTGCTGGAGGCGTTCAATGCTTGGGAGCAACAGCGAAAAGATGGTTGCGGCGAGCATTACGCCGGCGGCAAAGCTGAGAAGGTTGTTGTTCAGGCGTTCATTGAGCCGTCGAAGAAAGAACGCGGGGACGGCGCCGAGCGTGGTCGCGACAAAGCCTGCGAGAAAGGTCGCGATGATCGCGTTGATGATGGCGTTATCGGAGAAGAGCATCGTCGGACTAGCTTTATTTTACAGCAGGCATGCGATGATAAATAGCGGGGACGCGAACAGGGCAGTGATGATCTTCATAATATCTCGATGATGAATCTTTGTTCAGACATCGGGAGTAAATGAGGATTGTTCTTGACGCCCCGTTCTTGCAGGGCGTGGATGATCGCCGGGCCGGCGAATAAGATCATTATGCGAGAGCCTGCCCATTTCAGAAGTTTTGGAAGCTTGGCGGGGAATTTGTCGATGGCTCGGCAGGTGACGACGGAGGCGTGGCCGGGTTCGGCTTCTTCGAATTGACGGTTGACGACGGCCGCGCGTTTAGTGAGAGCGAGTTGTGTGATCGCAGCGGTCAGGAAATCGGCCTTTTTCTTTTTCGATTCGATAAGTGTGGCGGAAAGGTCGTCGCGGACGATGAGGCACGGGATGGAGGGCAGGCCGGCGCCCGTTCCGACGTCGGCAAAGCGGCTGCCGTTTGGGAGATATTTGAGCAGCGTGAGCGATTCGAGCAGATGGCGAATGGCGAATTCCTCGGCGGATGACGGGCCGACTAAGTGGACGAGCGGGTTGGCTTCCATCACTAAGTCGTAGTATGCCGCAAGGCGCTCGACGGCGCCTGCGTTGAGCTTTAAGCCAAAAGCATCTTGGTGAGCGGTGATGGCGGATGTTATATCAGTTGTCATCGACGTCAGGAATTGAGCGTTTTGATGCGATCTTACGTTCGTAAAGGTCTAGAATGGGCTGGCTGCTGAAGCCGTGAATTATGATGCTGAGAGCGACGACCGAGATCGTCAACGCGGCGGCTTCACCGAGTTCGGCCCTGCCGGCGTAATGGTTTAAAGCATAGCTCAGATAATAGAGGCTGCCAATGCCGCGGATGCCGAACCATGCCATCATCATACGCTGGAGTCGGGTGGTCGGCGTTCTTATAAGGAGGAGCATTACCGCAGCGGGGCGGATCACAAAGAACAAGGCGGCGGCCAGGATGAGCGCTCGGGGTTCCCAGAAAAGGGCGAGGCATATGCCGACGATTATGACGAGCAGCACCTCTAGCAGGCGCTCGACTGTTGTGCCGAACGAGATAATTTCGGAGACGACAAGCCCGCTTGCGATTGCTGGGTCGTCAAGCTTTTCTTCCTCGACAAATTTACCGAGCGTAGTTTCGGCAGGAGGTGGGTGGTCGGCGCCTTCATCATCAGACGTTGCTTTGACCTCGACCGTTTCGGCTCCGGCTTTTCGGACAGTAACGATCTCGGCTTGGCGGAAGCCAAGGCCTGCAGCGAAGACGGAGAGGAAACCCCAGGCACCTATGTACTCGGCGCCGACGTAAGCCAGCGCGATGAGTGCAAGGGCAAGAAGGTCGTTGGGTGCGTGCGTTTCGCGGTGGCGGCTACGGAGAAAAATTGCTAGGTGGCCTAGGCTTTTGCCAAGAGTAAAGCCGATCAGCAGCCCAGCCGGCACCGCCCAGAAGAGCCGGTGGAGGGCCCATTCGCCTACCCAGTTGCCGAGCGAATCGTACTGCAGCCACATCACCGCGAATACGACAAAAGGGAACGCGGCCCCGTCGTTGAACCCAGCTTCACCGGAGAGGCCGTAACGCATGCGGTCTTTATCAGCGGCATCGTTGACGGCTACGGTGCTCGCTAGCACGGGGTCGGTCGGCGCGAGAACGGCGCCAAGCAGAAAGCCGATCGGCCACGGCAGGCCGAGGAGATAGTGGCTGACCGCCGCGACGCCGATGATCGTCGCGACCATCACGGGGCCGGCGAGCCATAGGGCAGCCCGCCATCCGGGATCGCTGAACGGGCTTCGCAGCTTTAAGCCGCCGACGAAAAGCGAAACGATGACAGCGATCTCAGTGAGATGTTCGAACCACTCTCGCTGGTCGATGAAGTTTATCTCGACGAGATTGAGCCAGACGGGGCTGATGGCGATGCCGATCAAAAGATAAACGGCGGACGTCGTGACCGGGAGGCGGCGAATGTACGCCGACGAAAGCGCCATTAGCAGAAGAAGCGCGCCCAGAAATCCCATCCAGCCCAGAAAGCTCATGGGTTTAGGTTACTGAATCAGGTTGCGAAGTATGAAACGGGTAAGGAAGAAAGTTGACGGGGTGCAGAATCAGCTACTCCATTGAATAAAGGTATTTAACGGAGTAGCTGATGCTTTGACGTTGAGTCCTCACTCGCAGGTCATCGTGGGGCGGTCTACCTG
The DNA here is from genome assembly GCA_013695495.1 of Blastocatellia bacterium. GTDB lineage: Bacteria > Acidobacteriota > Blastocatellia > Pyrinomonadales > Pyrinomonadaceae > OLB17. Next base: position 7,428 of record JACDAK010000349.1, read on the forward strand.
CATGGCATTGGTGCCGCCGGGGGACCTTGGCTCACTCGCTCGTTCCAGGTCTCGACTAGCATGTTGTCCTGAACAGTTGTAGCCGGGGGAGGGGGCGGCGGCCCACCTTGTGGACCTTGTTGGGCCACTGCGGTCATCGCGATCAGAAAAATGAACGACAGAGCGCAGAGAAGGTTTCCAAACACCGAAGGCGCATGGGTCTTTATAATCATAACTATTATCTCCTTATGTATGTAGGCTAGTCAGTACCGCTGACTTTATATTGATCTCATCGGCACATTTCGTTAACCGCAAGCTGTGCCGCGAGTGCAGCGTTTGTACTGCGCACATCGGATGAACTCCTTCCAAGACGTTCTTAGGTAAATCCACTCATTCATAAATTACTTTCACTCGCATCCATCAACAGTCCTTTCATTGAAAAGTCGTGGTGCGTTGCCGCGTGTTCGATAGACTGTCTCATTCACCACCAGTCCACGTAAATGGGTCGAATTCGGAAAACGTAACGGGAGAATATTATGTTAAGAGCCGTCGAATTGTCGAAGAATTACAACGGAAGCGTTGCGCTTGACTCGCTGAATTTGAATATCGATGCGGGCGAGGTCTATTGCCTGCTCGGGGCAAATGGAGCGGGCAAGACGACGACGATCAATCTATTTCTAAACTTCGTCGACCCATCGGGCGGCCAGGCGTTGATCAACGGCGTCGACGTAACGCGCGAACCGCTCGAGACAAAGAAGTTTCTGGCATACATTCCCGAACAGGTAAATCTTTACAAGAACCTGTCGGGGCTCGAAAATCTCGAATATTTCTCGGCCCTCGCCGGGCAGGACAAGTATTCAAAGGACGAACTCCTCGCATTCTTCGACGAGGTCGGCCTGCAGCGTGATGCCGCTGAAAAGCGGATCTCGACCTACTCAAAAGGAATGCGCCAAAAGGTCGGCATCGCCATCGCACTTGCGAAAAAGGCCCAAGCACTCCTGCTTGACGAACCAACGT
>JACDAK010000350.1 GCA_013695495.1 Blastocatellia bacterium
ATTCAGCAAAACGTCAACGGCTTCGACGCCTATTACGCTTCGCTCACCCCCGCAGAACGGATCGTCTATTCGTCACTCGGCTTCTTCGATATCTATAACAGTTGGTATTACAACGTCCTCTTGTTGATCCTATCGCTCAACATCGTGCTCGCCTCGATGGACCATTTTCCGGCAGCTTGGGCATACATCCGCAACCCAAAGAAGACGGCAACTAAAGATTGGCTGAAAGCACAGAAAGACAACGCAGTCGTTCATGTCTATGCGAACTCTCAAGATGAAGCCGCCGAAAAGGTGAAGGAGGCGTTTGCCGCCAATGGCATGAAACCGACGGTCAGCGAGACCGAGATGCGCAACTATGGTGTCGACGCCGATGGCAAGAAGGATTTTTCAAAGATCGAAACCGTTCGCCAGGTCACGGTGTTCGGCGAACGCGGCAAATGGAACCGCGTTGGCGCCTACATCGTCCACGTTTCCCTGCTCACGCTTTTCCTCGGTCACTTTGTCGCGAACCAAACTGGCTTCGACGCCGACGTGCGCATGATCCCGGGCGACGCGACCGACAAGATCCAAATGATCCAGTTCGACCTTGACCGCAAGGAAAAGTTCGACGTCCAGCTTCCCTTCACTATGACCTGCACGGACATCGAGCAGCGTCTCATCGACCAACGCGGCAGTATCGACGTCACCAACACTCTCGACTGGCGGACTCAGATGCGCGTCGACGATCCTGAGTACGGATCCACCCTTGCCGACATCAGCATGAACAAACCGTTCAGCTATCGCGGCTACCGTTTCTTCCAGGCTCAGACGATTCCGATGGGTAGTGCGAGAACCATGACCGTGCGGGCAGTACCTGAAGATGGAGGCGATCCGATCCCGTTTGAACTCGCCCGTCTCGGAACCCACACACTTGCAGACGGCACCGTAGTCGAGTACGAAGAGTTTTTACCCGATTTCGCATTTAACGCAGAAGGCAAACCCGATACACGCACCGGCGAATACAACAACCCGGTCGCCGTCCTCGGGGTCACGCCCCCTGGTGGCGAGCGTGAACGCGTTTTCGCCTTTACTGGAAACCTTGCTGACAATTTGCCCGTCGGCAATGCCAAAGCCGGCTACCGCTGGCGAATGGACTCCTTCGAAAAAGCTCCGTTCGCTCACGTTCTTTCCATCAAATATGACCCCTACAACGGGGCCTTCATCGCCTGGTATTTCGGCGGATTCGGCTTAATGGGGGCGCTCGCGTTCGTATTCTTCTTTTCGCACCGACGCGTATGGGCTGTCGTCGAAAAGGCTCTCGACGGCAGGTATGAGATCACAATGGGCGCCCACGCTAACCGCAACCAGCTCGGGTATTCTGATAAGTTCAAAAGGATGGTCGCGACCGTCGAGGGCCGCGAGGTCTCCGCTGAAGACGAGACTTAGTTGACCGGAACTCTCGGGGTTCCAAGTGAGATGTTTTATGGCAAGAGAGATTTACGACGCGGAAATTCATTCCCCTTGGAAGGGCTACATCCCTGCGGTGATCGCCGTCGTCGGAGCGTTCCTAATGCTCGGCGGCAAGCTGCAAATGGGCGACGGCTTCATGTCCGACGGAGCGTTGATGATGATCGCTCTGGCGTGTTACGTTCTCGCCGGACTTTTCCAGATAACCAATTTGTATGCGCCCTCTGAAATGGCCCGCAAGATCGGTCTGTGGGGAGCCACTATCGGCGTTTTCTTTAATCTTTCAGCTTGGCTCGTGAGATGGGTCGCCGGATATGAACGCGAGATCGCGATGCTTCGCGACGGCGGCAGTATGGAAACGCCCTGGATCTGGCGCTACGTCCCGCTCGCAAACCTATACGACTTCAGCCTACTCTTCGCATTTGGGGCTGGTATCGCCACGCTGCTGCTTGCCCGCAAGAAAAGTTTTCAGATCTTGGCGGCGTTCTCGCTTCCCCTCGCTGCGCTGATCCTGACCCTTGCGCGATTCATCGGTGATGAATTTATCGATCTGCCGCCTGTCCTCGATTCCTACTGGCGCCCAATACATGTTGGCGTCGCTGCCATGAGTTACGGCGTCGCGATGCTCTGTTTCGCCATTGCCGTCATCTATCTCCTCAAAGATAAAGCAAAGGTTGAAGCAATGGCCATCTGGTCAAGCATCTTTGGGATCGGAGTGATCGCGGCTGTCAGCAAATTCTCCGTGTTTTCCGAATTTACATATCGTGCCGGGATCCTGCTTGAGAACCCGTCCGGTGGAAAGCCGTTCTCAGCTCCCTATCGGCTCGATCTGCCATACGTCGGCGAAGCTCTCGCTGTCACCGGCATCCTCCTGCTCATCGTCGTCGTCGTATTCTCGATCTATCTGTCTAACAAGAATGAGATGGCAAGGAAGGTCGGCCACGGTGTTCTTAAGGTCGCTTTCGTAGCACAGATCATTTCGCTTGCGATCCTCGTATCAGGTGTGCGTAATATCGGCGAACCGCTTCCCAAACTGGAACAGCAGCTTGCCGCGAACCCGATTCAATACGTGATCTCGGGCCGCGCGATCGCCGAGCGTCAGAATCTCTCCGCTCGCGAGTACGCCGCGCTTACACCGATCCAGCTTGAACAGCTGTCACGCTCATATCTTCAGGCCAACGGGCAGCGGCTATACACGTCAATGAACGCCAACCCGGTTGAGCTCTCCGGGCTCATCACCGCTCTCGCCGGTACGTTCTTCATCCTCCTTTTTGGATTTCGGACGGACAAGCTTCGAGAGCGCCTCCCCAGTCTCGACGCCCTCGACAGCCTGATGTACAAGACCGCATGCCTTGCCTTCGCCGGACTTGCAATGCTTCTTATAACCGGAGCGATCTGGGCGAACGAGTCCTGGGGCCGCCCTTGGGCATTCGATTCCAAAGAAACTGGTGCGCTTATCGCGTGGCTGACCTACGCCGGATTTCTGCACACCCGTATTTCAAAAGGTTGGAGCGGCCGCAGCTCGGCATATTTCGCCCTTGTCGGCTTCTTGCTGGTCATTTTCACATATCTCGGCGTCAGTTATCTGCTGCCCGGACTGCATAGCTACGCGTAACCTGAATGCAAAAGACACTTCTCATCGGTGCCGTCTGTCTCGTGGCCGGAATGTTAATCGGATTCTTCGGCGCCAACTCGCTAAACCGCGATTACTCTGCCGCAAACCACCCTGCTATGGGCGACGCCGCGACCCAAACGGCCGGTGCGGGTGTCCCTAGCCAACCCGGCGGAATGATGCCCGACATCGCTGAACTGCTTGAGAAAGCGGATCGCGAGCCTGAGAACTTTGCCACTCAGATGAAGACTGGCGATCTCTATGCGCAGATAGGCAGGTTTGACCGCGCCATCGAATTCTACAAGCGCGGCATCGCCCTTAATCCCGACGATGTCCGGGCAAATCTTGTTATCGCAAACGCCTATTTCGACAGCGGACAATGGGATCTCGCTGCAAGTCACTACGAAAAAGTTCTTGCCGAAACCCCGGACGATCTCAACGCGCGCACCGACCTCGGCTCTACCTTTGTCGAGAGGCAGCAGCCTGACTATGAACGTGCATTACAGGAGTTTTCTACCGTGTTAGAAAAAGAGCCGAAACATGAACCATCGCTTTATTATCTCGGCGTCACTTACCATCGAAAAGGCGACACTGAGAAAGCCAACGAAACACTTGAAAAACTCATCGCCGCAAACCCCGCGAGCGAACTTGTCGGCCGCCTTCGTCAAAATATCGCAGCAAAGTGATCATTCGATCGTGACCTTGGCTACCTCTGCCATCGAATATCGGCCGACCGTGCCATCCGCCCCGACTATCGTCAAAACACCCCGGTCAACTTGAAACCGCGAAATCTCCGGCATCGGGCGCCGGATCGTTCCGCCGTTCCTGAAGACAACCAGTAAGCTCAAACTTGCGGTCGGGTCAGAGTCCGTCACACGAGGCCGCCCTCGTAATTGTGCAGGTGGAGCAGGCTCCGCCACCGTAACCGCCTTCTCCTCATCAGGCTGAGCCGCAGCTACCTCCTCCTCATCCGCCGCACTTACCTCGGCAGGGAGCGGAGAAACTGGTTCTGCCATTGGCGGGCTTTCAATGTTTTCAGTAATAACTACCTTCGGAGTCTGTCGGGCTTCCACATCAGCGGCAGCGCGACGTTCCTCCGCCGCGAGTTTCTCATCTTCAGCATCTTGCTCCGCTCGCTTTAGAGCCGCGATCTCAGCTTCCGCTTCCTCGTCGCGTACCTCCTCTGGCGTCGGCTGAGCGATCAAAGTTCCCGCAGATGTCGCGGCACGTGCATCCGTCTGCCGCGGCCGCACGACCGGCAGTTCCGGGACGTCCGGAAAGTCCGCTGCATTCACCGCAGCAAACGAGCCCGCGAACTTTATCGAAAATCTCGCAGCATCATCGTTCGGCGTGCGCCCCTGCACCCGCAATAGCAGTCGCTCCACGCGTCTGAAATAAACCACTCGCCCTGTCTCATTCACCGGCGTGTCTGCGTAAAGC
>JACDAK010000012.1 GCA_013695495.1 Blastocatellia bacterium
ACGCTCGACGCTCTTTGTTCCATGGCCGAGACCGCGGCGAAGTGCAATTTCGTCTGCCCGCAGCTGCACGATGGCGACGAGATCGAGATTCGCGCGGGTCGCCATCCGGTTGTCGAGGCGTCGATCCGCGATGGATTCGTCCCAAATGATGTTTACCTAAACAATTCGACCGATCGCCTTCTTATCGTCACCGGCGCGAATATGGGTGGCAAGTCGACGGTTCTGCGGCAGATCGCGATCATTCAGATTCTCGCCCAGATCGGCTCATTCGTTCCAGCCGCGTCAGCCCGGTTACCGATCGTCGACCGCGTCTGGACACGCGTGGGGGCTTCCGACGATCTCGCATCCGGCCGTTCGACGTTTATGGTCGAGATGACCGAAACAGCGACGATACTGCGGAATGCCACGGTGCGGAGTCTTGTCCTACTTGATGAGATCGGACGCGGGACCTCAACATTTGACGGTCTTTCGATCGCCTGGGCTGTCGCAGAGTTCCTGCACAACTCCTCCGAGCGTGCCGCGAAAACCGTTTTTGCAACGCACTACCACGAACTTACCGAACTTGCCGAGAATTTGCCTGGCGCTAAGAATTATCAGATGACCGCAACTGAACGCGATGGCGACGTAGTTTTTTTGCACAAGTTTCTGCCTGGTAAGGCATCTAAATCCTACGGCATCGCGGTCGCAAAGCTGGCAGGTTTGCCGGTTGAGGTCATCGCCCGTGCTGAATCAGTTTTGCAAAAACTAGAAAAGTACGAACTTGCCGTTTTCGCAGATGAGAAAAGGGAGGGCTTAGCATCGGCTGCCGCCCGAGCCGCGTCCGCTCAAGTTTCGCTCTTTGCCGTCTCGAATGAGAATTCGCTTAACGACGTTCTTGATGTTGATCCGAGCATTATGTCCGCCGATGAGCTCCGAGATTTCATCCAGACCTTAAAGCAGAAGATCATCTAAGATGAGAAAGTGCTTTAAGTGTCGGCTTACCGACTCTTAAGACTCCACTTCAAGCAAATGGATCTCAGTCAACTCACACTCCGCGATAAGATCGGGCAGATGTTCTTCATCGGCATCCCGGGGGCCGAGTACGACGAGCAAACCCGTGAGTTGATTGACGAGATCAAGCCCGGCGGCATATGCTTGTTCGCTCGCAATATCAAGACCCCGGAACAAACCCGAAGGCTTCTCGATTCGCTGGTCGACGCCCTTCCCGTACTTCCTGCCCTAAGCCTCGATCAGGAAGGGGGCCTTGTTGACCGTCTGCGCCGCTTGTTAGAACCGATGCCCCCTGCTTCAGCGTTCTACGATGATCAAGACGTCCGCGAATTCGCCGCGATCATCGCGGAAGCGATCAGAATCCTGGGCTTCAACATGAACTTCGCCCCAGTCGTCGACGTTTTGACGGCTGACCGTGCAGATACAAATAGCGGCCTCTATTCTCGCATCTTCGGTCGCGACACGGAAGACACGACCGAGCTCGCAGGTTCTTTCCTCACAGCACTGCAGGAGAACGGCGTCGTCGGATGTCTAAAGCATTTTCCGGGCCTTGGGGCGGCTCCAGTCGACTCTCACGAAGAACTCCCCACGATCGAGATCAGTGGCTATGAGCTTCATTCGACCGACCTACAACCATATCGCACACTCTTTTCCTCGGCACGCGTTCACGCAGTGATGACCGCGCACGCAGTGTACCCGAACACCACCTTGCTCGACCGCGACGAAGGTGGGAGACTTTTTCCTTCTTCACTCAGCCAAAGCGCTGTATCCGATTTGCTAAAGCAGGAGCTTGGCTTTGACGGGGTGGCGATAACAGACGATTTGGAAATGGGCGCGATAAAGCGCAACTATGGCATCGGCGAGGCGTGTGTTACTGCAGTAAATGCCGGCGAAGACATGCTCGCAATCTGCGCGGATCAGTCTTCGATACGAGAAGGTTATTCTTATGTGAGAAGCGCCGCAGAAAACGGGCATATCTCTTCTACCAGGATAGACGATGCCTGTCGCCGTATCGTAAAATTAAAACAAGAGCTCAAGCCCTCCCTACCCTTTGACCTCTCTCGACTGCAGCAGCTTTCCGTTGCTGTTCGAGATTTAAGATCACGCCTAAAAGAATAGAGAACTTCGGAGGAATATCAATTGTATAGATCATCCATTTTGCTTTTATTGCTCGCTATAGCTTTCGCAGCCGCATGTCGCCGCGGAAATACCGAGATCGTTACCATTGCTCTGTCGGAATCTTTCTCCACAATGGATACGCTCACCTCCACCGCGTCCGACGCCGCGGCGGACCGCGTACGCAACTTGATGTTCAATTCGCTGGTCAAAAAGAATGAACGGTTAGAATACGTCGGTGATCTCGCCCGAGAGATCAATACCTCTGAAGACGGGCTCACCTTAACGTTCAACCTCCACCAGAACGTGAAGTTCCACAATGGTGCCGAATTCACTTCAGCCGATGTGAAATACACGATGGATGAATTGTTTAACAGCAATGGTTACAAGTCGAAGGCATTTGCCGACACCATTGACGGGCAGGCGGTCCCGCATATAACATCTCTCGAAACTCCAGATACTTACACGGTTGTCATCGGGGTTCGCAGTCCGGCGTTGGCCAACCAATTATTGTCGAACCTCGTGGCGATCCCGATCATCGCTAGGGGAAGTGTGGCACAGCAGGCCGAGCAACCCTTAGGGACCGGCCCCTTTAAGTTCGTTAACTTCGACCGCGCACAGAACACCGTCGACATGGAGAGTTTCGCAGAATACTGGGAAGGGGCGCCTGGCATTACCCGGCTCCGCGTGAAAACGGTTCCCGATGCCAGTTCACTGCAGGCCGAACTTCAAACTGGCGGCGTTGATATTGCTCCGAACCCGACGAACCTTCCACCAGACGCTCTCGTCGCGCTTCGTCAATTGGGAAGCCTAAAGGTCGAGCAGTTCCAGGGCACAAATATTCAGTATATTGGGCTTAATACAACTTCTGCTCCGCTGGACAAAAAACAGGTTAGGCAGGCGATCGGTTATGGGATAGACAAAGAAAAGATTATCAAAGAGTTGCTTTCGGACCAGGCCCAGATCGCGCACTCTATCCTTCCTGCAAGCTCGTGGGCTCATTCGGCCGGCACCGAATACCGGTACGATCCCGAACGCGCCAAGCAACTATTGAGCGAGGCTGGTTACAAGTACGAACCTATAAAGTTCAAGTTTTCGGCAGGTAATGCAGCTGTCAGTCAGTACGCACAAGCGATTCAAAGTTCTCTTATCGGCGTAGGCCTTAACATTGAGATCGAAACATTGGACGCCAACACGCTGCGGGAACATCTTGCACAGGGACAGTTTCAGCTGAATACGGGGCAGTGGATCGGAGGTAATCAGGATCCGATCTTTCTGAAGGACCTGTTCACCACAGGCCGGATTCCCGGAAAGGCCGCGAGTTGCTGTAACCGGAGCCGATATTCGAATCAACAAGTCGACCAACTTGTTGAGCAGGCCATTAACGAAACCGACCGCGAGCGTGCGAAAGACCTTTATACAAGTGCATGGGCAATCATCAGTGATGACCTTCCGCTGCTTCCGTTGTGGTATCCGGCTAACATGGTAATCTCAACTAATCGCGTTCAGAACGTTAAGATTAATCCCAGTGGTGACTGGAGTTTCGTTAAAGATATTACTATCAGCAATTAAGTTAATCGCAGTAAGGTGTTACATTAGCCTTTCGCGAGTGTTGCAATCCCGACGGTCGACGGAGCAAAAACGAAAGAGATGTCTGACGGTTCATTGCACTTGACAAGCATTCGCTAAACGTTAAAATAGTGGTTTGCGATGCGGGAGTAGCTCAGTGGTAGAGCGCGACCTTGCCAAGGTCGAAGTCGCGAGTTCGACCCTCGTCTCCCGCTCCATTATCGGAAGCGACGCCTTACGGTTAGAGACCGATCGCGTCGCTTCATTCATTTGTTTCTCAGTTTGCGATATGATTTGTGACGTTGTGAATCGATCTCTTTGAGATCCCGTCCGGCATCCATAATTCATCCCATCGGCGGCGTAGCCAAGTGGTAAGGCAGAGGTCTGCAAAACCTTTATTCATCGGTTCGATTCCGATCGCCGCCTCCAAGTTAACATCAATAGAATAAGCAGTTTACGTAAGTAAAAGAGCGGCTAATTTGACCGCTCTTTTTCGTTTTGTGTGCGAAAAACGGCTCGCCGTGAGCCGAGTCCGCACACCCCAGGGTCACTGCAACGGATCAAAAACTAACTGCTTCGCTGCGGCCGTTACCGTTCAATTCGGGTTTGAGAACAACCTTGATACACCCGTCTTGTTTGTGTTTGAACGCTTCGTACATGCGCGGCGCGTCGTCGAGAGGCACTTCGTGGGTGATGATGAATGACGGATCGATCTCGCCTTTTTCGATCAGGTCCAAGCAAATCGGCATATACTTATGCATATGAGTCTGGCCGGTCTTTAACGTGAGACCTTTGTTCATCATTGCTCCAATCGGAATTTTGTCCCCCGCTCCCACGTAAACTCCCGGAATCGAGATGGTTCCACCCTTGCGACATGCGAAGATCGCCTGACGCAACACGTGAACGCGGTCGGTTGCCATGAATGTGGCTGTCTTCACCGCATCCAGAATTCCATCAACAGTGCCGCCAGCCAGAGCCTCACATCCGACCGCGTCGATACAGCGGTCCGGCCCCATTCCCTTTGTCATCTCCATCAACGTTTCATACACGTTCACTTCGTCGAAGTTGATCAACTCGGCGCCCGCTTCGCGTTCCGCCATTTCTAACCGCTCCGGAACATTATCGATCGCGATAATGCGTTCCGCACCCAGTATGCGGGCACTCGCCATCGCAAACTGGCCAACCGGTCCGCAGCCCCAAACGGCGACCGTATCCCCCTGCTCGATTTCCGCATTCTCTGCGGCCATGTATCCCGTCGGAAATACGTCTGAAAGCAGCAGTGCCTTCTCATCCGGCATTCCGTCGGGCACCTTCAAGGGGCCTACGTCGGCAAACGGAACGCGCAAATATTCAGCCTGTCCGCCGGCAAAACCCCCGGTGAGGTGAGAGTAACCAAACAATCCTGCGGTTGGCTGGCCCATCATCTTCCGACCGATTGCCGCATTGGGGTTCGAATTGTCACAGCAGGAGTACAATTCCTTATTACAAAAGAAGCAGTCTCCACATGCGATGCAAAATGGGACGACGACTCGGTCGCCAACTTTGAGGTTCGTAACCTGCGGGCCAAGTTCTACAACCTCGCCCATGGGTTCGTGCCCCAGAATATCGCCTTTCTCCATGGTCGGCATATAGCCGTCGACCAGATGAAGGTCAGAACCGCAAATAGCGGTCGACGTAATTTTGATAATGGCGTCACGAGTATCAAGAATCTCCGGTTCGGGAACGTCTTCCACGCGAACATCGTTTGTTCCAAACCAGCAAAGTGCTTTCATAAAAATACCTCCTTGTATGTGCCTCACAAACGCTGCATAAAGCGCCGAGGTCTACCGTGCCGAGGTCTGCCCGACAGTTGTCGGTGCTTTCGGATTTCCATCGTTTTCGCTCCACTCGCGGGAGCCCAACCTCTTGGCGCACACTAGATCGAGGACAGCTACGCCTAATACCGCCATCGCCGCACCGGTAAGGCGACGCTTGTTTGTCTCCTCAGCCTGAAATGCCGCACCGAGGTACGCCAAGTCAACCGCATCACCCCCGACCCTCGTCCACATAGCAGTAGTCGGTTTGTTACTCGCCATGATCCCAACTCCATGGGCGATTTCCCGAGCCCCGAGCAACGGAAGAAATTTCCTAAATCGATGGTCAACCCCGATAGCTGCACCTACGCGGGCCGGAGCGAGGACCTCAGCCAGCCCCAGAGCGATGCTGAAAACTCCTAGCCCTTTTGCTAGATTCGTCATTGCAAAGTTGTCGACACTTCGATATTTCAATTCAGCGTAACCTTCGCCAGTTACCGTTTGTGGGTGTGTTCTCTGCGCCCGTCCATTCTGCTGCTGCAGCCAGTCCGGGGATCCGTTTCGTTGCGGAGATGGTTCCTTTCTCCTTGCTTGCGATGTTGCGTTCATTTCTTGACCTCCCTGATTATGATCCGTTTGTTCCCACGG
>JACDAK010000019.1 GCA_013695495.1 Blastocatellia bacterium
GTTTTACTCGAAATAAAATGATATTCTGGCAGCGTGTTTAAGGAGCGCAGCCGGGAGCTTGAGCGTATTGACACGGGCGACTACACGCCCGAGGAATACGCTGTTTTTTTGCGCGAGATCGCTTTTATTAATAAGTATCTGGGTGATAGGCGCGCGTTGAAGCGGTCGTTGTTTCGGGCTGTTGAGGATGCCTGCGTTCGGGAGTTTTCGGTGCTGGATGTGGGCTCGGGTTCCGGGGAGATGCTGAGGTTTACGGCGGATTTTGCTCGGCGGACGGGGCGACGGGCGCGGCTGGTTGGGTTGGATTTGAATGAGATGTCGGCGGCGATGACCGCGAGAGCATCTAGCGGGTTTGAGGAGATCAGTTCGGTTCGAGGCGATGCGTTTCGGCTGCCGTTTGCGGATGGAGCATTTGATTATGCGATCTCGTCGCTGTTCTTCCATCACCTAACAGATGAGCAGATCCCGGCCGCTTTTGCTGAGATGAAACGCGTCAGTCGGCGAGGGGTGTTTGTAATTGATCTGCACAGGCATCCGGCGGCTTACGCGCTTTATAAGTTGTTTTGTTTTGCATTTCGGATCTCGCCGCTCGTGCGACATGATGGGGCGTTGTCGATCCTGAAAGGATTTACGCCTCAAGAGTTGGTTGATTTTGGTGGGGTCGAGAGGAGTTTCCCCTTTCGCCTCGTCATCAAAGCATGACTAAAACGGGGGTTATTCGGCAATATCTATGACCATATGCCGAACTGTTGGAGCATCTCACCCATCTTTTGATGTATGAGATTGATAGCCTTGAGCGGGCGGACCATCACTTTGAACTCGGATATCTTGTGTTCGGCGTTCCAGCGGATGATGTCGACACCGTTGACGGTGAAGCCGTCGATCTCGGTTTCGAACTCAAGCACGGCATCAGTTTCGCCGATGATCTCTCGAACATACTTGAAGCTGTTGTTCCCCAAGACGTGAATTGCAGCCGAGAGATAGACGGTCGTGATCTTCTTGCCGACCTGCGGCGTATGTGCGACCGGTGAGTAGAAGACGACGTCGTCAGCAAGCAGCTCAGTAAGCTTGCTGGCGTTGCGAGTGCGAACGATGTTGTGCCATTTGGAAATCGGGTTCGAGTTCATAGTGCTTGCGGTCTCCTACTTCTCTGTTTCCGAATTGAGTCGGTCTAGGATTCCAGGTTGTTCGCGTTCGAACTGTTGATACTTTTTCTGGTCCTGTTCAGTGAAGTCGACGGCGAGTTGGAGGTGTTGGCAGTGGACGCAGCCGTACGCGCGGACGTTGCGGGTGCCGACGCCGAACAAACTTTTCCAGAGCGGGGTCTCGTCCATTCGAAAGATAATCTTGTCATAAATTAGTGCGTATTGCACAACGCGCAACATTACGGCCTAATCCATATTCGTGAGGCGAAGGCGGAGGGACTGGAGTTTTATGAAGCCTTCGGCGTCTTTTTGGTCGTAGGCGCCGGCGTCGTCCTCGAAGGTGGCGATGCGTTCCCGGTAGAGGGAGTGGGGGGAGCGGCGGCCGGTGACGATCGTGTTGCCGCGATAGAGTTTAAGTCGGACGTCGCCGGTGACGGTGGTTTGGGTTTGGTCGATCATTGAGCGGAGAATGTCGAATTCCGGTGCAAACCAGAAGCCGTAGTAGATCGATTCGGCGAATTTTGTCGAGAGGCTGTCGCGGAGGCGGGTGACCTCGCGGTCCATGGTTATCGATTCGAGGGCGCGGTGGGCGGCCATTAGGATGGTAACGCCGGGGGTTTCGTAAACCCCGCGGGATTTCATCCCGACGAAGCGGTTTTCGACGAGGTCGACGCGGCCGATGCCGTGTTCGCCGCCGAAGTGGTTGAGCTTGGCTAGCAGGTCGACAGCACCGTAGCGTTCGCCGTCGATGGCGACGGGCTCACCTTTTTCGAATGAGATCATTATCTCTTGCGGGGTGGAGGCGGCGCTTTCGGGAGATCGGGTCATTACGAAGATATCCTCGGGCGGGGCGGCCCACGGGTCTTCGAGAATGCCGCCTTCGTAGGAGATGTGCATGAGGTTGCGGTCCATGGAATAGGGCTTTTCTGCGGTCGCAGCGACGCTGATTCCGTGTCGGCCGCAATAGGCGATGAGGTCCGCGCGGCCTTTGAAATCCCATTCGCGCCAGGGTGCGATGACCTTGATGTCGGGCTGAAGTGCGTAATACGTAAGCTCGAAGCGGATCTGGTCGTTGCCCTTGCCGGTAGCACCGTGGGCGACGGCGTCGGCTCCCTCGCGGCGGGCGATCTCGATCTGGCGTTTGGCGATGACGGGGCGTGCGAGAGATGTGCCGAGTAGGTAAACGCCTTCGTAGACGGCGTTGGCTTTGACGGCGGTCCAGACGAAATCGCGGACGAACTCTTCGCGGAGGTCTTCGATGTAAAGTTTTGAGGCGCCGGTGGCGAGAGCCTTTTCTTCGAGCCCGTCGAGCTCTTCGCCCTGGCCGACGTCGGCGCAGTAGCAGACGACCTCACAGTTGTAGGTCTCTCTGATCCAGAGCAGCATGGCGGACGTGTCGAGGCCGCCGGAGTAGGCGAGGATGACTTTTTTTATAGGTTGCATTTTGTTAGAAGGGCATAGCCAAAGTTGTGAAATCAGCCTACAATTATCAGCAAATAAGGGTATATGAGCAACTCTGAGAAACTTTGGGGCGGGCGATTTACGGGGGAAGCGGATGCCGTTTTCGCGGACTTTAACCGTTCGTTCGGGTTTGACCGGAGGCTGTTTGCGGCGGATATCGCGGGGTCGATCGCGCACGCGAATGGGCTGTGCGGCGCGGGGG
>JACDAK010000030.1 GCA_013695495.1 Blastocatellia bacterium
GATTTGGAAAGATCACCTCGCCCGCCACCTTCATCGTACCCTCTTTCCCCTGCGGGTCAAATGCCGAGCCTGAGTGGATCCGCAGGCGAGCGGTCACCATATCGGCGCCGGGATCGCTCCACATTAGCACCTTGAGGCCGTTCAAAAGTTTTTCCTGCTGCGGAGCCTGTGCCGCGGCGGGAAACAAAAGTCCGCTGGCAAGCACCATGATAATAGATGCAAATATTGCGATGTGTTTTCGTTCTGTCATTGGTAGATTCTCGTTAAGGAATAAGCGATGTTAACCCTTTTAGTTGCAAATTTCCATCAGGATGTTGTAACCATCCTAATGAATAGCTCGTGAGATCTAACTGATCACTTCAACTTTTTGGATATCTTCGGGCATCGCTCCTAAGCAACAGCGCATCTATTTCAGATGAGTAACCTATCGGGTAACAAATTGAGTAAGAGCAGTCCCAAGGTGCTTAACTTCTGTGGAAAAAACGTTATAATATGTAATCATCAAAAGAACGCCTGCTTACCCGGGTATTCTTTCGTAAGAGGCTGGAAAGATGGCAAAGATTCTGAAGTTTTGTAGTTCATGTGATGAGGGATTCGCGGCGAAGTTCACGTTTTGTCCGGATTGCGGCTCTGTGCTCAAGGCATATGAACTAAACCCGGTGGCATCGGAACCGGCACCGTTACCGGAGCCGGTGACGAAGGAAGTTTCGGCATTCGCGGTGCCCCTCGATCTCGATCTTCAACGGCCGGATACAAGCTCGCTTACAGCGGAGTCTGCGGGCGGACCGATTGCAGGAGAACCGATCGTAGAAGAACCCCCTATTTTCGTTGACGTACCCGCAGCCGTTGAACCGGTGATGGCAGCAGATACGTATGAACAGCCGGCAGTTACAGAAGCCGCGGAGATAGAAGCTGCTGAGTTAGAGGCCGCAGAAGCCGAGATTCAGACGGGGCCGCTCGACCTTGAAGACATCCGGGAAGACGAAGAGATTCTCCACGCGTATGACACAGATGCAGACGGAAACGTCGATGCCGAACCGCTGAACGAGGTTCCCGCTCATTCAACACCCGTCTACCATCAGCCGAACGCAGTGCATGCCGACGAGGTCCGTCCGGCCTATGCTGTGACCCGCGAAGACGACGGCGGCTATTACGTCACGGTCATCCAGGAATCGAACGGCAAACAACGTAACGCACTTTTGCTTGGTGCTACTGCATTCGTTTTGATAGCCGCCATCGGAGGGTGGGGTATCTCGCTGTTCAACAAGGACCTCGGCGTTGGGTATATCGGCGACGACATTGCATTGGCGCGTTTGATCGATGACGTTCCGATGCCGATCGAAGAAGAAGAGCAGCCGAAAGATAAAGATGAAGGCGGCGGCGGCGGCGGCGGTGGCCGCGATGAGCCGGAACAGACCTCAAAAGGCCAACTGGCTCAGCAGAACGAAAAGCCCCTTCTCGCTCCAACCAAAACGATAATTCAGCGGGACAACCCTGAGCTGGTTCAAATTGCAACCACCGAAGGTAGACAGACCCCTCCGCGAACTGACGAGCGCTATGGCGACCCGAACTCCAAATTCCTCGGCCTTTCTGATGGTACAGGTACAGGCGGCGGCCAAGGCAGCGGAACCGGAACAGGCCAAGGCAGTGGCACCGGAACGGGCATGGGCAGCGGTACTGGCTCAGGAAGCGGCAGCGGCACGGGAACCGGTGACGGTTCAGGCCGCGGATCGGGGACAGGAGGTGCTCCGCCTCCGGCACCGGTGAGGCCTCCGCGTGTGACCACCGATCTGCGGATCATCTCAAAACCGCGAGCTCAGTACACCGACACCGCTCGGCAAAACCAGGTCCAGGGAACTGTAAGGCTTCGCGTGACCTTCCTCCCGACCGGCCAGATCGGTTCGATCTCAACTGTAAGCGGTTTGCCGGGAGGTTTGACGGAACAGGCAATTGCGGCAGCCCGTCAGCTGCGGTTTGAACCTCGCAAAGTCGACGGCGTCGCGGTTGCGGTAGTACGCCAGGTGGAATATAACTTCACCCTCTATTAAAAAGAGCAGCAAACAAAATAAAAAAGGGGCTAGGATTTTTCCTCGTCCCTTTTTTCATAACTAAGCTTTTAACTAGAGCGAATCTTTCGTAGATCTCGAATCTTCGTTCAGCTCAAACCTGTTCCGGTCTCGCTTCTCTATTTTCTCCACAAAATCCAGCGGCTCGTTATCTTCAAAATGGATGCCCATCGCACTCGCGTTCTCTTCCACATTCGATTGGTCCGGCGTCGGGTTATGCCCGAAAACCGACTCCCCACCCGAGGTGTTCACCTCTTCCCAGGAAGCGTCGATATCGCCGCCCGAATCTGCGGGCGACGACGAGTGATGCTCGCTCAGCCTTTCTTCAAGCTCGCCAGGAGCCTGCGGCGCATGTGCGATCTCGTCCTCCATCAGTTCAGAGATCTCCTTATCAGGCGGATCTTCCTTCCCGTAGAATTCCAAATTTTTTCCTGACATACCCACGTGTTCCCCCTTATTGATTTTGCTCAGAATACCATAACGCAACCCCGCGGCCTAGATAAACACAACCGATTGCGACGAAGGTATTTCAAAACGCCTGCGGCACCTTATGTTCTTGCACATCAACTGGTCAT
This sequence comes from Blastocatellia bacterium, assembly GCA_013695495.1. Lineage (GTDB taxonomy): Bacteria > Acidobacteriota > Blastocatellia > Pyrinomonadales > Pyrinomonadaceae > OLB17. The sequence goes on from JACDAK010000030.1 coordinate 2,642, forward strand.
CTATTCGCACCATATAATCGCGTGACTTCTCGAATCTGGCGCGGTCGTGCTCGTTCAGCCGGCCGGGAGCGTTCTTCTTTTTTGTCCGTTTCATCCACCGAACGTCATAATCATGCCGTTCACGGCAATTCGGACACGAATAGCTTGCCGTCTTTACCTCTTGTCGCTCGTCAAAGATATCGCGTTCATGCATTAGTTAAGATTGTATCGAATCGCTTGGGGAAAGTCTCAGCCAAAGCGGCAAGATCAGCTTTGGGCAAATTTATATAGCAGATCGAAACTAAAGATGCCGCTATCGTGGCCGTCGGTGAACTGAAAATTCAACGCATACCGCCCGACGATCGCGATCTGACGGAACGCGATGTCATCCGGCACCGCATCGTCCGCCAGCAACTTTTTACCGGTCCATTCGTCGATGCACCCGGCGCATGGGCAAGATCGCCGCAGTGCAGCGGCGTTATAGCGTGATTCCACACCGTCTGACCACTCGATTGTGACCTCGGCGTCATTCTCTTCAATGATCCTTAGCGGCTCTATTTTCACGACTTAAACTCGGCGTCGATCGCGGCAGGGTCAATGGAGTAATGCGACGCGTGATACACGGCCTTTCCGTCCTTGATGACAAAAGCCTGGGGCGTATGATGGCGGAAGCCGAACCGCGCCTCGATCTCGTCCGATAGCTCGCGATCTTCTTGCACTACCACGTAGTTGATCGAGTTAGTGACCGAGCCCAACATTTCAAAAACGTGAGCACTGATGCCGCATCGATTGCTATGTTTGAATATGGCAACCGGGTTCTCAGCTGACTGCTGGATCAAAGCATCCAGCCCAACAATGCCCCTGATCTTGTTAAACGTCGTAGGAGTGATCATAGACCTTGATAATAGCTCGGCGGCGGCGGCTGGGTAAAGGCCGAACCGATTCGTGGAAACACCTTTCGATAGGCTGTGACGGTCGCAGCCATAATTAGCGGGATCACAAGATAAACCCCGACGCATAGCATCATATAGCCGACGAGCACGACAACCATCCCTACTCCAAACAGACCCGCGATCCCGCTCAGGTTATGCCAAACTGCACGCGCGCTCAGCTTCACCGCCTCAAAAGCCGACAGGCCGCGATCCACCACAAGCGGGAATGAAAAGATCACCAGCGAATGTATCAAGACCATGATCAGAGCAAAGATCAACTCGACCACAACAACAACCGCCAGAAACGCTATCAGTTCGCCCTCGCTCATGCTCTGCCCGGCAATCGCCAGGCCGATCATCGGAAGGTAAACCAGCACGGCCATGATGATCATGGGGATCATGATCAAAAGACACAGAAGGAACCCCGGCAGAAAGAAATTGAAGCCCCTAAAGAGTCGGTCAAAAGTGGCCGGCAGTCCCGCTTCTTTGTCGAGCAGGCAGATATAAATGCCGCACATCATCGGGCCGAGCAGCACCAGCCACAATGCGCTCCCGATGAGCAATCCCACCAGCACGATGGCGAAAACCATCCAATACTGATCCTTGATCATGGCCCACGCCTCTTTGTAGCACTCGATCGGCCTGATAGCGCCGACGTTAAATTCTCTCTGAAACTGCTGCTCGATCATTTTTTATATATTCGTTGGAAATAATCCGACACCATCCGATCACTCGAAAATGCCGGCGTAAGCGTCTCAATGGAATTACGCATTCGCGCGATCCAGCCGTGCGGCGAACCGTCTCCGCCTTTGTCATAAAAGAGCGGAACGATCTCATCTTCCAATTTTGAGTAAAACGCCTCGGCTTCCGCCACGTCGATTCCAGCCTCATCGCCGCCCGCAACGTCTGACTCGATCGAAAAACCGTTGATCCCGTTATCGCCCTCGATCCACCACCCGTCAAGTATCGACAAATTCAGCACGCCGTTCATCGCCGCCTTCATTCCGCTGGTTCCACTCGCTTCATATGGCCGCCGCGGGACGTTCATCCAAACGTCCACTCCGTGTACCAGATATCGGGCGACTTCCTGATCGTAGTCCTCGATAAAAACAGCCCGTTTCTGCCAGTTAGAATCGTGATTAATGCTCATTAGTTCCTGCAGTATCCGCTTGGCCGTGTCGTCCTGCGGATGGGCCTTGCCCGCGAAGAGGAACTGAACTGGGCGTTCCGGATGATCTACGAGCTTTAGCAGCCGCTCAAGATCAGAGAGCAGCAGGTCCCATCGCTTGTACTGAGCCACGCGTCGTGCAAATCCGATGGTCAGGACATCTGCTGAAAACAGGTCTGACGTTTCCAGCCGCTCGTTTATCGTATCCCGGAGCCCGATCTCGCGCCGCTTCGAACGCTCCCGCAGAAACGCGATCAATAAATTCTTATTCCGCAGATGCTCATGCCAGATATCCTCATCCGACAACAAACTAACCGCTGTGGCCCAGCCGCTCGCGTCTCGGACCTTCTCATGCCACTGGTTTCCGATCTTCTCGGCAAACATACGCTGAAACCCCGGCGCGATCCACGTCGGCGGATGCACGCCGTTCGTCACATGAGTGATCGGCGACGACCCATCAAACATTTCCGCCCATAATTCACGCGAGACTTCGCCGTGCTTTTCGCTCACACCATTTGCCGATCGCGTCATTCTCAACGCAAAGGGCGTCATGCCGAACGGCTCATCCACATTGTCCGGTTCCACACGGCCGAGTGCGAAAAACTCTTCCTCAGTCAGCTTCAGTTCGCTGAGATAGCTATCCGAAAAGCACTGGCGCAAAAGCGAAGGCTGGAACACGTCGTTTCCTGCCGCGACCGGCGTGTGCGTTGTAAAAACGCACCGCGCGCCAGCCTTCCCCGCCGCTTCCGCGAATGTCGAGCCGGTCTCAATGATCTGTTCGCGGGCGAGCTCAAGCGTCAGAAATGCCGAGTGGCCTTCATTCAAATGATAAACCGCGGGAGCGATCTCAAGCTTCCTCAGAAGTCGCACGCCTCCGATGCCCAGCACCTTTTCCTGTACGATCCGCGTCTCGGCATTACCGCCGTAGAGGTGCCCGGTGATCAGGCGGTCCGTTTCCTGATTCTGCGGCAGGTTAGTGTCTAAAAGATAGAGCGAAACTCGCCCGACCTGCGCCTTCCAAGCCTGGGCGAGAACCTCGCGCCCGCGTATCTCAACCGCCACCGTCACCCGCTCGTCTGATTCGCCGATCACCGACTCCACCGCGGTGTCGGACTGGAATATATCGAGATAATGCTCACGCTGCCAGCCGTCGTGTGCGATATTTTGGCGAAAGTAGCCGAAGCGGTAAAACAGGCCAACCGCCACCAGCGGCACGTTCAGATCACTAGCCGATTTCAGATGGTCGCCTGCCAAAATACCCAGCCCGCCGGAATAGTTCGGCAGCGAATTATGCACCCCATATTCCGCACAAAAATAAGCAGCAGGCGCGTCGGTCGATATATCCGTCCCGACATCGATTTTCGCCTCCGTCGCAGCCATATACGTATCCAGTTCCGCCGCAAAACGCTCCACCTTGCCCACATACTCCGCATCCGCGGCCTTTTGCCAAAGTCGCAGTTCCGTCACATTTCGCAGCAACGCCCGCGGATGCTGCTCATGCACCTGCCAAAGCGCCGGGTCCAACTCCTGAAAAAGCTCGACCCCCTCTGGCCGCCAAGACCAGAAAAAGTTCATCGAAATGCGTTCTAAAGCCTGAAGGGCCGACGGAAGTTCTCGGCCGATAGCGAATTCCTGCCGAAATTCGTCGGACCGCGTCATTGCGGAAGTAGCGTGCATAGATTCTTGTATATCGGAGGATAGCTCCTGCATTTTATCTCAGTCGTAGTGAGGTCGTTAAAAGACTATAGCGGAACGCCGAACTTCTATCAAACTCCTTTCGGGGCGGCGATCGCAATGCCTGCCACATCGAGAGCCGATCTTATCTCACGTGCAAAACTCAAAGCATGCGGTCCGTCTCCGTGGAGACACACCGTTTCAGCCTTCAAGCTGAGCAGCCGGCCGCTCGTAGTTGGCACGCATCCCGTTTCGACCATCGCCACAACCCGCGCAGCAGCCTCCGCAGCATCCGTCACAAACGCATCCTCACGACTCCGCGGGGTGAGCGTCCCGTCGTATTGATATGTTCGGTCCGCGAATACTTCGGATATCGCCTTCAACCCGGCCCGTTCCGATTCCTCGATCAAGAAACTCCCGCTTAGGCCAAAGACAATGAGCGAATCGTCGATGCTCCGAACTGCAGCCGCTACTGACGCGGCAAGTTTCCGGTCATCCGCTGCCTGATTATACAAAGCCCCGTGGGGCTTCACGTGCTTCATCTCAACGCCGATCACCTCGCAGATCGCCCCCATAGCCAGCACCTGCCCGAGAACGATCTCGTAAACCTCATTCGGCGTATAAGCCCTGGTAGCACGTCCGAAATTCACTTTGTCGGGATAACTGGGATGTGCCCCGACCGCAACATCCGCGGCCCTTGCCAGCTCCGCCGTGGACTTCATCGTCGCATCATCGCCCGCGTGGCCGCCGCAGGCAATATTCGCAGACGAGATAATCTCCATCAAAGCCGCGTCGTTCGCACAGCCCTCGCCGAGGTCACAATTCAGATCGATCGATCGCATCGCTCCCTTCTTACCAAGCAAACTTGCAGGCGGCTTCAAGCTTATTCAACTCCAGCTCACGTTCCATTGCCAAATCTTCGGCCTGCTCAACCGAAATCAAATGAAACCCCACCTTATCACCCGGCGCGAGTTGGGCCATCAGCGGTAGATCGACCGACGCGACGTGCCCCAGCCGAGGATACCCGCCGGTCGTTTGATGATCCGCCATCAACACCACAAGCTGGCCATCCGGCAGCAGCTGGATCGTCCCCGCGGCGACTGCTGACGAAAGTATTTCAACTTCACCGTCGATCGAAAGAGGTTCTCCCTTTAACCTAAATCCCAACCGATTCGAATCATTTGTCAGATCAAAGGGCGTCTCTAAAAACGCGGCGCGACCATCGCTCGTCAGCCGATCCATCTCCGACCCGCTCGTGATCCGTACTGTCGGAAACGAACTGTAGATCGGAAGGAGCGATCGCGAGATGACCATCGATTTTCGAAATTCTCCGTCCGCTTCGCCGGCGAATTTGATGACGTCACGATCCCGAAGAAATCGCCCACTCACGCCGCCAAGCTCGGCTGCGAAGTTCGTGCTTCGGCTCCCCAACCATTCGTCAGCGTCCAAACCGCCCCGCACCGATAAATACACACGAGCCCCTTTCACGCGCTCCTCAAAACACAGCTTAGAGTCCGCCGTTGCCCGCAGAACACGCCACCGTCCAACCTTCTCCCCATCCAGCTCCGCGCCAAAATCCGCACCGCCAATTGCGAACAGAGCATCATTCTCGAACACGACATCGCAAGCGGGAAAATGCATTTCTACCACTGCCGCATCCCGTTCGTTCCCCAGCAAAATATTTATGAGCTCGGCCGCCGCGCGGTCCATAACACCGCCCGGGCCGATTCCGAGGCTCCTGTGACCGACCCTGCCGAGATCCTGCACGCTCGCTGCCAGGCCTGCTTTTTCTATTCGAATGCTCATCCGCCAACATCCACAAAGCGGCACATATCACCCGGTTTGAACAGTGTCGGCGGATCTTCCAACGGACGAAAAAGTTCAACATCGGTTCTGCCGATCAGCTGCCACCCGCCCGGCGAATCGAACGGATAGATCCCCGTTTGCCGCCCCGCGATCCCGACGCTCCCCTTCGGCACCCTCAGCCTCGGCGTGGCGAGGCGCGGCAGTGATATACATTCATTGATCTGTCCCATGTAAGCAAACCCGGGCTGAAATCCGATCATGAAGACGCGATACGGCCGAGCCGTGAAAATCTCTATAAACTCCGGCACCGAAATCCCACAACTCGCCGCAGCCATCTCAAGATCTGGCCCCTCCGAAAAGTCAACGAGCACCTCCACGGTCCGCGGCTCCTCAGAAACTACGCAGGGTTCCAAAGCCGCTAGCCGTGACTCCATCTCTGCCCTCACCACTTCGCATGCCGATGAAGTCCAGGGGTTCGCACGCCGCACCGCCGCAACATCAAAAAAGGCTGTAACCGAAGCGTACGACGGCACAGCCTCAACAAACCCCGCGAACGGCCGCTCGGCCAGATCGTGGCTCAACGCGATCGCCCGGCGGTTAAGGTCTTCAGAGATTGCATCTCCCAGTTCGACCGTTACCGCATTCTCACCAAGCGAAAACATTCTCATCGTATCATCAGCGGGTCCGCTGTTTCGGGTCCAAGTATTCCCGCAGCCCGTCGCCTATAAAGTTGAAAGCCAACACCGTCAGGGCGATCGCGACACCCGGGAAAAACAGCAGATACGGAAAGATCGAAAAATAGTTGCGGGCCTCCTCGATCATCGTCCCCCAGCTCGGTGCCGGCGGCGGAATGCCAAGCCCGAGAAACGACAGCGACGCCTCGGCGAGTACCGCACCTGCCATCCCGAGCGAAGACTGCACGATCAGCGGCTGTATCGCGTTCGGCATGATATGCGTGCACAAGATACGCATATTGCTCGCACCCAGAGCCTTCGCCGCCTGCACAAAATCATATTCGCGCACTTTCAGCACCTGTCCGCGCATCACCCGTGCATAACCGACCCACCCAATGATGCAAAGTGCGAGGATCAGCTTGCCCAATCCCGCCCCCAAAAAAGCCACCAGCGCAATCGCAAGCAGCAAACCCGGAAACGCAAGGAACACATTAAAAAGATATCCCGATAAGAATCGGTCGACCCACCCGCCATAAAACCCCGCAAGTGACCCAATGATAATGCCGATGAAGGCGGACACCACCACGACCGTCACGCCAACCTGCAGCGAGATCCGGGCGCCGAACACGACACGTGAAAATACATCACGGCCCAAAGCGTCGGTTCCAAACCAATGCTCACCCGACGGCGACTGAAACCTATTCTCGAGGTTCATCACCTCGACGCTGTGCGTCGCGACAAACGGAGCAAAGATCGCCACAAAAATGACGACACCCGCTATCGCAAGGCCAATGTATGTGAGTCGGTTCATGAAAGACGGATGCGAGGGTCAAGCCAGCGGTAAACGAGGTCCGTCGCAGAATTCGCGACAATATATGTAACGC
>JACDAK010000052.1 GCA_013695495.1 Blastocatellia bacterium
CATTTGCGATGCCGAAGGGTTTAGGCAGAATCGGAAGGCGGAGCTTCAGGCAATGGCGCGCTTCGCGGGCGATCAGGTTCGAAAACACGGCCGTCCCTTCACGTTCGGCGTTCTTAATTCGACGGAACGAAGGATCATACATGTGACTTTGAAGGCCGAGGAAGACTTGGCGACGGAATCGGTAGGGACCGGCCGCGAGCGTCGACTGCAGGTGTCACTTAAGTAGATTGCAGCTGGTGTTATGGCCGCTACGATAGTTGCATTGGCTACGCCGCAGGGCCGAAGCGGCATAGGCGTCATCAGATTGAGCGGTGATGATTCTGTTAAGATCGCTGCGGCGCTCATCGGCTTAAACGAGCCAGATCTCACTCCTAGACAAGCAAGCCTTTACAATCTGAAAGATCCTGTGACCGGCGAGACGCTCGATTCGGCATTGGTCACGTATTTCCGCGCTCCGAATTCGTTCACGGGAGAAGACGTCGTGGAAATCAGTTGTCACGGCTCGCCTGTGATCCTTCGCGAGGTCGTTGACGTTTGCCTTGCGGAGGGTGCGCGGTTGGCGGAGCCGGGCGAATTCAGCTTGCGGGCTTTGGGCAATGGGAGGATAAACCTGGCGGAGGCAGAGGCGATCCGGGACCTTATAGATTCGCAGACAGCTGCGGCTGCGAGGCAGGCAGTACGGCAAATGCATGGCGAATTTTCGGCTCGACTGCAGCCGATAACGGATGCGTTGCTGGACATTATTGTGATCTTGGAGTCTGCGTTGGAATTTGTGGAGGACGATCTGCCAGAGGCGCAGGCTGACAAAGTCCGGGCCGGCATGGTCGGAGTTTCGGACGCCATCCGCCGGATCTCTGCGACGTTCAAGGCCGGAAAACTGATCCGCGAAGGCATCAGTGTTGCACTTGTGGGCCGACCGAACGTTGGAAAGTCGAGCCTTTTTAACTATCTACTCGGTTCAGACCGGGCGATCGTAACAGAGATCGCAGGTACCACGCGTGACCAACTTCGCGAACGGTTAGTCGTAAATGATATTCCGATCTCTCTGATCGACACGGCAGGTTTGCGGGAAACAGTTGATACGGTTGAGAGCATCGGCGTTGAGCGATCGAGAAAAACGATGGCGGACGCTGATATTGTTGTCGTGATCGTCGATGCGTCGGTCGATCTAGAGAATGAAGACATCGAAATAATCCGCAGTGTGAAAGATGTGACCCATCTGATCGTCGCGAACAAGATGGATATTGCTCCCGTGGACGCCACTCGCAAGATCGGGGCACTGATCGGGGAGTTGACAAAGTCGGAGTTGATCCTTATTTCCGCGAAAACGGGTCACTCGGTTGACCTATTGAAACGCAATCTAATTGCTCCGTTTTCCCCCGGTGAGGCGCCATCCACAGGATTCTTAGTTTCAGACGCGAGGCATTATAACCTCCTTGTTCGAGCATCGGCCGAAATCGAAAACTCGATCGAGCTGCTTGATACCCGAGCAAGCGAAGAACTCACCTTGATCGGCCTTCACAACGCCCTCCGCTACCTTGGCCAAATAACCGGCGAATCTACCACCGAAGACATGCTCACCAGGATCTTTTCGACATTTTGTATTGGGAAGTGAGTCCTATTTTCGTCGATAAATACGGTACCCCGCATTTTCATACACGACGTCATATTCTTCGGCGAGGAGCTTGGGCAGATATTCGTACAAGTGGGGTGCGGTAAACTGGGAATGGAGCCAAGATTGTTCCACTGCGCTGTCGTAAACGATATATGCCGGTCGCTTACCGCTATAGTATCCAAAACGGCCATCCGCTACGAAATTTTGGGGAAAATCTAACCCGAATCCCAAGTCGGCTCCACCCATAATTAGGTCGTCGCCGCGTGCGTGGTTTTGAAGGTACTCAATAGTCGGTGAGTAGAGATTGGAATAAGTATTCTTACTTATTCTAAGCAACATTCCTCCAATTTGCAGTGCTGCAAACGCTGCCAATGCGAGGAGAATGATCGGCTTCCATCGTGAATCTTTCGACCAAAGAAAAGCGATTGTCGTAGCGACAAAAAAGCCATAGAAGGGGACAAGGTGAACTAGGTAGGGGGTTTCTTTCTGCCCGTCCAAGAGCGACATTAGTATAAAAAAGATCAAGGCGCTGTACATCGCAGCCCGATATCTCGGACTGGTGCGAACGGACCGAATTAATAACACTCCGGCTACGCCGAATAAGTATCCCAGGAGGATCAAGGCTTTTAGTCGGATGGGGCCATCATGGCCGCCTGAATTAGAAAGCAGTCCATAAGCCTGTGGATAACGTTTCGTGAACTCAAGAACAAATCCGTAGAGCGGCGATCCAACCCCTTGCATTCGACCCCCCATAAATAGCTGGTCAACAAATTGATCGCGGAAGGCAATTAAATCTTGCGCAATCCAGACAAGAAAGATTGAGCCCGCAATAACGTATGGAGACGCGCCAACCAGGATGTGTTGTTTGCTTATTCGTTGACGATCGAGGTAGATGGTAATAAACAGTAACCCGGCAAAATAGAGAATTCCATTGGGGTGCGTAAGGCCCGCCAGGACCACGGCAATTTGGCTAAATGCAACAGCCTCTACGAGGTTTCGGTTTCGAAGGGTTAGGTATAGCGCTATCCCGCAGAACCCCAGACCAGCTGACATTGCGTCCATCCGGCCTGTGGAGCCTACGTCGATCAAAGTATAATCAGCGGCTAGAATTGCAACCGTAAGTATAGCCACATGCTTACTCTGAGAGATTTCCCGCGCAATAAAATACCAGGCAAGGATCAATACCATTCCCCAGAATAGCGACACGAGTCGCATCGCAAACAGGTTTGTTCCCAAGACGGCGAATGAACCCGAAACATTAAGAAGAAATAGGGGCATTACCCAGTACGTTCGCTCGTCAATGCGCGTTAATGGAGAATTTTGGGTCTCCAAGACGGTCGTGCCCAGATATCCCGCATTGACTAAGTTTGACGCAGGGCTGGCAAACATTCCTTCGTCAATATGTGGTCTATTTGTAATAGAACTCAAGATGCCGATGCTCAGAAAGCATAAAAGAGCCGCCGGCACGAGGACTCGTGGATTCCTGATGAGGCTTGGGATTATATGAAGATAGTTTTGCATGTCTCGCTTTAGGATGAATATGATCTCGCAAATGTGGAATGTCTAGACTATATTGTTACGATTTGGAAGTAAACAACATTTTTCGATGTGTAATTTAGATTACAGACTGATTATCTTTGCGCTAGTCTACTTAGACATACCGAGTACGACCTGCACCTTCGGCTCTCGAAGTGTAGGGATTTTGGGCGATTTTCCGATTTGGTCGCTCTGGTCCCGTAAGCATCCCTCACGGATGTCTGGGTACCTGCGGTATTTGCCAATAGGCTTAAGTTCAAAGTTCAGAATCAAGGAGTACACGGAGGATATATGTCGATAAGTAAGTTTCTATTCAGCATCGCGATTGCGCTATGCCTTGTAATGCTCGCTGCATTTGTTCCAACCACGCACGCTCAGGAAAGAAGTGGCTCAAAGGACGAAAACTCGAAGAAGGGCGCCAGAACAACCCGGGAGCAAATCAACGCCCCGATCTGTCATCATCCGCCGGGACGACCAGCGAATGACCATTCGAATGACACCGAATTGATGAACGGCCAAGGTCATTATATGCAGAGGGGTCACGAGTCAGATCACGCATTGCCGTGCGGCGAAGTCGGGGGTCCGAACGCTGTTCCGGAGCCGGTGACTCTTCTGTTGTTCGGGGCCGGTCTGGCCGGCGTGGGCTATGTTGTCAGGCGTCGTAAAGGTTCGGCAGAGGACATCGAACCGTCAGAATAACCTAAACGTCGTTTTAATTTTAGCCGGGCATCTAGCTCTATTGCAGATCGAGATCCGCAATAGAGCTAATCCCGCTTAAACTGCGCTGTATTCGCTGGCTATGAACGTCTTTGAAAAGAATTCTCGTTGGAATTGGAGGCCACTTGTTGTGAGCGCCGCTCTCATGTTCCTTTATGCCAGTGTTCTGCTTAAGCTGGGTCGTGACTGGCTGACGGACGAAAATTATTCCCACGGCCTCCTCATCCCATTCGTTATCGCATACATAATTTGGCTGGAATTTGATGACCTTCGGAAAGTTCGAAGAAGTCCGTTTATTCTTTTAGGGGTTGGCCTGATCTGTACCGCATTTTTAATGCTGGTTGCGGGAACGCTCGGGGCGGAGCTTTACAGTCAGCGAATTTCGTTGCTCGTAATGCTGGCCGGGATCATCGTCTACTGGTTCGGTCCGACACTGTTTAAGAGTCTGATCGTCCCGTTCGTTCTGCTATTCTTGTCCATTCCGATTCCGCAGATCTTATTCAACAAGATCGCATTACCCCTGCAGCTCTGGGCGTCTAGTCTAGCAGCGAAGGGGGTGTCTCTGTTCGGGATCGACATGACGCGGCGAGGAAATATACTTGAACTCCTCCCGCTTGGCCAGACGAAGATTGTTCAGCTTGAGGTGGTTGAGGCGTGCAGCGGCATCAGATCGCTCATGACACTTATTGCGCTGGGTTTGATATTAGGTTATCTGACGCGGGACCGTAAGGGCGCCGGTTTGGGATCTTTGGGCAAGTGGGATCTTTGGCGGATCGCAATTCTGATGGCATCGGCGGTTCCGATAGCGTTGATCACAAATGCGGGACGTGTAATGGGAACGGGCATCGCAACATATTACTATGGAGTAAATGCATCGGAAGGGTTTTGGCACGATATCGCGGGTTGGGGCGTCTTCGTTGTGGCCTTCATTTTGATGTATTTCTTGAACACGGTGCTGAAAAGCATCGGCCCTAGCGATACTGCGATCAGGTCCGACCCGGTTATCGCGAAATCGGGTTCAATTCAGCGTTCTAAATCTGCCTATCAGACGGCAGCATTGGTTGCAGCACTCGTGACCGGCGGATTCTTCGTGAACTGGTTTGAGAGCCGGGCCGAGGTCGAAGTTGTAAGGGTACCGCTGATCGAAGTGCCCATCGAGATAGGTAAGTGGGGGCAGACGGGGACCGACCAGCGATTTGACGAGGCATCGGAACGTGTTCTAAATGCAACTGAATACGTTATGCGGTACTACTATTCCAACGATTCGTACCTAAACTTTTATGTCGGTTACTACGAATCGCAGCGAACGGGTGCGACATATCACAGTCCACTTAATTGCCTGCCCGGTTCGGGGTGGATAATGAACGAACCGCGGCTGGTTGACATACCGGTCGAAGGGGGCGAAAGCTTCGTGGCAAATCTTTATTCCCTTCAGAATGGAGAAGACACTCAATTGATGCTTTATTGGTACGAAGGACGAGGACGAAGGACTGCAAATGAGTATTGGGACAAACTTTACTCGGTCTCTGACAGCTTTATGCTACGGCGATCAGACGGAGCGATGGTGCGGTTGATGGCTCCGGTGGGTGACGACGAAGAGTTTGCGGTGAGTGAATTGGTGGACTTTGCTTCGGCTTTTGCGGCGGAGTCAGAGCCATACATCCCGCGTTAACGACCTGAGATTTGCGAGAGGATAGGATTATGGGTTTCGAATTTAGACAAAGATCGGCAGGTGAGTATGTGGAGATGCTCAGACGTCGGAAGTGGTTTGTGATCTTGCCGACGATCGTCTTTTTTATTGCTACCGTGTGGGTGGTCAGCAACTTGCCGAATATGTACATCTCGCGGTCGTCGCTGATAATTATGCCGCCGACGATCTCCGAGAAGGTGGCACCGTCGCTTACTGACGCTGACCTATCACAGCGGGTACAGGCGATGAAGCAGGTGGTGCTCAGCAGATCTTCGCTGGAGCCGATGATCCTTAAATACGACCTGTACGCTGAGGAGCGGGCCAGCGGCGTACCGATCGAACGCGTTATCGGAAGGATGATTGGCGACGTTGGAGTGATAACCGAGACCGCGGATGACCGCAAGGTCGTCGGGTTTACGATCTCATATCGCAATCGTTCGCCCGAAGCGGCGCAGGATGTAACGGCGGGTATCGCGCAGATGTATGTTGCTGCCTCGAATCTCGAATCGACACAGAGTGCTGAAACGACTAGGCAGTTTATTAATGACCGGCTTGCCCAGGCGAAAAGCGTGCTTGACGGGTTAGAGCAAGAAAGGTTGAACGTAATGCGGGCCAACGTGCAAACTCTGCCTGAGTCGAGTCACGGGTTAATCGCTCAGCTTGAGGGCTTGAGGCAGCGCGAACAAACCATCTCGAAAGATAAAGAGACTTTGATAATCGAACGCGGACGTGTTCAAGAGAGCATTCGTGCGATGAACAGCCAAATGCGCCTGATAGAGGATTACGGTGAGCGGGAGACTAACGACGCGGTTGCACGAGCGTCTCGCGTGGAAGACACGCCGGCGTATGGACAGCTTATTCAGAAAAGAGCTGAAGTGACGGCGAGGCTGGAGAATTTGAAAACGCAGTACCGCGACAAGCATCCTGAGATCGTTCAGGCTGAGGGCGATATCAGAACGATAAATGACGAGATCAACAAACTAGCGCAGACCACGAAACAGAGGGCCGAGCAGGCAACTCAATTGGGAACGCGAAAGGCTCAGATGCAGCGCGAGAGTTTGGGGATTGAAAAAGCGAGGGCAGAGAGCCAGATCGGGATGATCAACCAGCAGATGGCAAATAAGGAGAACGATCTGCGTCAAAATGCCGGGCAGATCACGTTGCTTGAAGCGAAGATAAATACAATACCGAATGTAAAAGTAGCACTTGAGGGGGTTGAAGGTCAGTATCAATCTGCGAAGTCGAACTACGACGAGTTGCTGAAGAAGTTCAACGACGCTCAACAACAGGTCGTACTGGAAACTAATGCACAGGGAGAGACGATACAGGTGGTCGACCCCGCAAGCTTACCGCAGGAGCCAGCGAATGCTGCGAAGCGGCCGTTCCTTATGTTTGCGGGAACGATGGGCGGACTCGTCTTTGGATTGATGCTTGCTGCGGGATATGAGTCGCGCAGGTTCCTTACTATACAAAATATTGAAGATGCAAGGTACTACACCGGGTTGCCGGTTTTGGCTTCAATTCCACCGCTGCGAATGGAACAAGACATTCAACAGGAGCGCCGAGCATATAACCTGAGGTTAGCGGCCGGAGTGGTCGGGTCGGTTTTGCTCATTCCGGTGTTGGTGGTAGTGATGCAGATCACGGGCATCTTCGAACGCTTTGGTTAGATCGACAGTTGAAACCAGATGTATAAAGATTTTTTTGGCTTAAAAGAATATCCGTTCAGTCTTACGCCTGATCCTCGCTTCATCGTTTTTACACCTAGTTATAACGAGTTGCTTGCGGGACTCTATTATGGCGTGGAAATGGCGAAGGGGCTGATCGTTTTGACAGGCGAGGTCGGCACAGGCAAATCGACCGCGCTGAGATGGATGATCCGTCGACTCGATTCGAGCGTGCTGGCGAGCTATATCTTCAATCCGCATCTCACTGTCGAAGAGTTCTACCATTACGTCACGGAAATGATAGGGGTGCGAACATGGACCAACAAGGCTTCGCTGCTACTGCAGATGAGCAAGTTCTTGGAGGACCGGCACCGGCGGGGACTCAGGACGATCTTGATAATAGACGAAGCTCATGAGCTCTCGGACGAGGTGCTTGAAGAGATCAGGCTACTGCTTAATCTGGAATCGGACAGCGCCAAGCACCTGCAAATAATTTTGACGGGCCAGCCGGAGCTTCGCGACAGGCTGAACCAACAGAACTTGCGTCAATTGAAGCAACGAGTTGCTCTTCGGTGCAAGATGCCTTCGCTTCCCAACGTTGACGAGGTCAAGCGGTATATCACGGAAAGGCTGACGGCTGCCGGTTCGGCAGAACCCAACATTTTTACGGTCGCGGCGATCGACCTGATCTATCAGTGCTCTGAAGGAATTCCGCGGCAGATAAACAATCTCTGCGACAATGCGATGATCGCGGCCTATGCGGCAAATGTTCAGGTGATAGGGCGTGCGCTAGTTGAAGAGGTGGCGGATGATCTGGACATGCTGCCGTCAAAGGACGCACTTTTGGCGAGCGACAAGCCGGTGGGAGCGGTCGCATCTGCGCGGGTGCTCACACCGGGCGGCCGAGACGAACTTATGAACGAGAAAATGCAGGGGGCGGCTAGTTTGGATGCCGAACCGAGCGTTCTTGATGAGTCGGAGATCGAAATTGGAGGGCGTGCTCGAAAGAGGAAGTAGGGACAACAGTTAAATGTCATGAAATTTTTGAATGCATTGCAGAAGGGTGATACGGGCCGTAAGTCGGACGTCGTGACGACTGATGAAACAGAAGTGGAAGCGGTATCGTCGCAAAACGGCCGCAGCTCAGGGCCGCAGCTGACGGCGATCGGCGCCCCAAAGAGTTCGGCGGGGCGTCCAGATGTTCTGGTTGCGGATGAGTCTGTTTCGGCGAGCCGCGAAGCCCTTTTATCCGTTAAGCCCAGCGGCCTCGACGCGGCATTCCTTGCACGAGTACCGACGGTCACGATCAACCCCGACCACGTTAATCCTCATCTCGTTGCGATCACGAGTCCGACGACCGGTTATTGCGAAGAGTATCGCAATCTGCGGACACAGCTTTTTCTTGCCAGTCATAAGCAACGGCTGCAATCGATAGTGATCTCGAGCGTTGCGCCGGCGGAAGGCAAGTCCGTGACTGCACTGAACCTAGCGTGGCTGTTCGCGCAAACGGAGGGAGTTACTGCACTTGTGATTGACACAGATCTGCGGCGGCCCAGTTTGGCGAAATATCTAGGCCTCGAGGTCGAGCGCGGCATGTCGCAGGTACTTGACGGTACCGAGGCGTTTGAGGATGCGATCATTCGGCTGCAACCGAGCGGGCTTTTTTTGCTGCCCGGAGGCGGACAGCGCCGAGACGTTGCCGAGCTTGTTAGCGGGCCGGTTTTCAAATCGGTCATGCGAAAAGCGCACGAGATGTTTGATTTTGTGATAATCGACGCCCCGCCGCTGGGCGTGTTTACGGATGCGACAGTTTTGATGGATCAGGCGGACGGCGCGTTACTGGTGGTCCGGGCAAACAAGACGAAATTCAGTGACGTGGGCCGCATTTTGGAATCGGTACCAAGCGAAAGGATGTTAGGGGTCGTACTAAATGCTTCCGAAGACACTCTGATAAGCCAGGATTATTACGATCACTACTACAGTTCGATGCCGCAGCTGACCGACTAAAAGATGGGAACTAAGCTCAAATCGAGAACGCTGAGTTTGATACTTGCCGATATTTTAATCATTTACGGCGGGATCCTACTTGCGCTTACTCTTAGGCTTACTTATAGCGGTGCTGTTGCTTATTTGGTCGAAGATGAAGGGAGGGTGAACGTCGCTTTGGCGACGATCATTTGTCTGATCGCTCTTTATTTTTACGGCTTGTACGACTATATCGTGTTGAATAGCCGCAGCGAGATGAAGCTCTTGTTGATACAGGCGATTGGCAGCGCTTGGGTAGTTCTTGCGATCGTGTACTATTTCTTACCCTCACTTGAGGTTGGGCGCGGAACGGCACTTTATTCTATCGGTATTACGCTCGTCGGGTTGATCGCACTTCGAAGCTCGATTCACTACGTTCTCGGTCATCCGGAGTTTGGAGAAAAGATCCTTTTAGTGGGAGAGGGTAAGGTTGTTGAAGATCTTGCGAGAGCGGTGGACCTTAGGCGGGATGCGGGTTATCGGATCGTGGGGTACACGTCAAATAGCGCCACGAATGGACACTCGGATATGCCGATGGTCCGAAACCTCGGGGCTGATGACGACCTTGAGAACATTGTTGACGCAAACGGTGTAAACCGCATCATAGTTGGAACAAGAGATAGGCGAGGAAATTTTCCGGTCGAACCTCTGCTTCGTTTGAGGCTTGCAGGCAATGTAAACATTGAGGACTGCAGTAATTTTTTTGAAAGGGTTACCGGACAGGTTCATTTAGAGTCGCTTCGCCCGTCGTGGCTGATATTTTCGGAACACACGCGTGACACCACGCTGTCGGTGATCATACGTGATTCTGCTCATTGGCTAGCTGCACTGGTTGGCCTGATCATTTCGCTGCCGGTGATGGCTGTCACGGCGATATTGATCAAGCTCGAATCGGGAGGGCCGGTTTTCTATAAGCAGCAGCGGGTAGGAAAGAACGGCTCGGTTTTCACGCTGTACAAGTTTCGCTCGATGCAAGTGGATGCGGAGGCTGACGGCAAGCCCGTGTGGGCAAGAACGAGCGATGGCAGAGTAACGTTCGTCGGGCGGATCATACGCAAGATCAGAGTTGACGAGATA
>JACDAK010000054.1 GCA_013695495.1 Blastocatellia bacterium
GCATCGTCCTCCGCCAACGTCCGCTGACCACCGGTTACTGACCACTGCCTCGCCGCAACAGTCGAAACATTCGTATATTTCCAATCCTCATCCCGCAGCGTCGGGAATCCGTTCTCCGCAAAAACCTCGAGCGCCTCAGTCCGAAGCCGACGCAAATCGTCGCCCTCATCCCCCCGCGCCAAAAACTCGCGAAACGCCGCTCCAAAAATAGTCTCTTTTGCCAATTCTGCCGCCATCATTTCTACTTACTCGCCGCCTTCACCCAATCATATCCCTTATCTTCCAACTCGATCGCAAGTTCCTTGCCGCCTTCTTTCACGATCTTCCCGTCAGAAAGGACATGAACAAAATCCGGCACTATGTAATTCAACAGCCGCTGGTAATGCGTTACCAAAATGATACCGTTATCCGCAGACCGCAGCTTGTTCACACCCTCAGCCACTATCCGCAACGCATCAATGTCCAGCCCTGAATCCGTCTCGTCCAAGATCGCAAGTTTCGGCTCAAGCACCGCCATCTGCAATATCTCGTTCCGCTTCTTCTCGCCGCCCGAAAAGCCTTCGTTCACCGAACGCTTAAAAAACTGCGGGTCCATATCCACGATCTTCGCCTTCTCTTTCAGATGATCGTTAAACTCCAGCGGGTCCAGCTCCTCGCCGCCCGTATGCTTCATCTTTTCGTTATAAGCAAGCCGCAAAAACTGCGCGTTCGAAACCCCCGGCACCTCTACCG
This sequence comes from Blastocatellia bacterium, assembly GCA_013695495.1. Taxonomy (GTDB): domain Bacteria; phylum Acidobacteriota; class Blastocatellia; order Pyrinomonadales; family Pyrinomonadaceae; genus OLB17. The sequence goes on from JACDAK010000054.1 coordinate 733, forward strand.
GATATTGAAACGCCATAAAAATGCCCGCCCGCGCCCGCTCATCCGGCTCAAGCTCCAACAGGTCCGCGCCGTCATAGAGCACCTGCCCCGATATCACCTCATACGAAGGATGCCCGGCCAGCACCTTCGACAACGTCGACTTGCCCGACCCGTTCGGTCCCATGATCGCATGGACCTCGCCCCGCTCAACCCTAAGGTTTAGCCCCTTCAAAATTTCCTTGCCGTCTATCCCGGCATGCAGATCCTTAACTTCTAATAACATGTTTAATTTTCCAAATAAATAACTTCGAGTTCGTTTAACACCCTTTCCCGGATGTGCTTGTTTAGCATCGGCTCGGTTGCGAGATCGAACTTGCGTCCCAGCATTTCCTCGAGATCTTCCGCGATTCCATAAAATTTCCACCCGATCGGCTTCGAAAATTTTACCAACAGATCGACGTCGCTCGCCTTGTCTGCTTGCCCGCGTGCGTACGAACCAAAGAGCGCGCAGTACGAAATGTCACTGCGCCTGCAAATGTCGATGATCTTGCTGTCTCCGCATGCGTTAACCTCATAACCCTAGACGTTGATCTCACCCCTCATAAAAGTCACCGCCTGCCCCCCGATCTTCACCCGGTCACCGGCGTATTCGCAGATAAGCTCGCCGCCCCGTGCCGAAACCTGCCGTGCAAACATCTCGCTCTTCCCAAGCTCCGCCGACCAATAGGGTATCAGCGAACAATGTATCGCCCCGGTCGCCGGGTCCTCCGGGATCCCGATCCGCGGCGCGAACATCCGCGAAGCAAAATCGCAATCATCACCCTTCGCCGTAAAGATCACCTCGTCATACGGCAGCTCCTCGATCAGCCGCATATCCGGCACCAAGCCCTCAACCGTCCGCTGATCTTTCATCAGCAGAAACAGCATATTCCCCTGCGCTTCACAATACTTCAGCGGCGCGACCGGCATCGCCGCCACCGCCTCTATCGGCTCTATCTCCGTCATCGGATAAGCCGGAAAGTCCAACACCAGCCGATCGCCCTGCCGCTCAACGCCCAGCTCACCGCTTCTATGCGAATGAAACCGTATCGCGTCCTCATCCAGCCCCAGCTCATCAAATATCACATGCGCCGAAGCCAGCGTCGCATGCCCGCAAAGGTCTACCTCAACCTTCGGCGTGAACCAGCGTATCTGATACCGCCCCGCAACAGGCACAAAAAAAGCCGTCTCCGCCAAATTGTTCTCAGCCGCGATGTTGACCATCACGTCATCCGGCAGCCACTCCTCAAGCGGCACCACCGCCGCCGGATTCCCCGCAAACACCCTTGAGGCAAACGCATCTACCTGAAAGATCTCAAGCTTCATTTAGCTACCGAAACATGCTGAGCTTCGACCATCCCGTTTCGCTCATCCCGCCGCCACGTTAGCCAGCCGCGAAAATGCATGATAAAAAATATCGTACTTCCGATAACCACCGCCACACTTCCCGTCATCAGCCCAAACGTGACCCAACTCGCACTCGCCATCATAAAGATCAAAAACCCGTATTTGTTCTTGTTCCCCAGCAAATAAACGCCGGTCAAGCCACAAGCCGTCGCCAGCCAATCTATCCCGTAATACTGCATACCGCACGCACCTTAGCCGACCGCCCGCCGCGAATTCGCCTTCACCACCGAAACGATCGCCACCACCGCGATTACCGCCCAAACCGCATTCACAAAACTCGACGGATAAGCCCCGTAATA
>JACDAK010000132.1 GCA_013695495.1 Blastocatellia bacterium
CACACCTCGACGATCTTTCGCATCTCGTCCGGCGGCGTCACGCGGCCAGTCGGGTTGTTCGGCGAGTTGATAACCAAGAGCTTCGACTTTGGCGTGATAGCCCGCGAAACCTGATCCGCGGTAAGAACAAATTCGGTCTCGGCCGTGTCGATAAAAACGTTTTCTGCGCGGCAAAACGTGCCTATCTCCGGAAATGTCACCCAGTAAGGCTGCGGGATCAGGAACTCGTCCCCCGGTTCAAGTATCGTGCATGCAGCATTGAAAAGCGCCTGCTTTCCCCCGCAAGATGCCGCAACTTCGGAGGGGGCAAAATCGGACCCAAAGCGATCTCGGTAGAAATCCGCCACCCCGGACTGAAACAGCTTCGTCCCGGCGCTCGGCGTATACTTCGTCAGCCCCTTCGCCAGGCCGTCGCGGGCATACTCTTTGACGAATTCGGGAGTGTCAAAATCCGGCTCGCCAACCGTCAGGTCGATGACGTCGTGCCCCTGCTCGCGCAGTTCAGCAGCCATCTGCCCGGCCTTCAGCGTCGATGACGCCTGCATCTTATCCACATGGGAGGAAACGGGAAAATCTTTAGCCATAACAATTTCAGCCATTCTGCGACAGTTTCGCCCGCATACGCGCCTCGACCGACTCCGGTATCAAACCCTCGACCCGCCCGCCGAGTTCCAGCACCTGCTTCATAAGGGTCGACGAGACGTACGAAAATTCCTCGCCCGCCATCAGAAACACTGTCTCGATTCCGGGTTCTAGCTTGCGGTTCATTAACGCCATTCGCAGCTCATATTCGTAATCGCTCACCGCGCGAATGCCCCGCACGATCGCTATCGCCTGCCGTTCGCGCGCAAAATGAGCCGTCAGCCCCGAGAACTGATCGACCGTCACGCGGCAGTTGGAACGATCAAGCTTCGGCAGGATCTCAGCGATCATCTCCAGCCGCTCTTCGATAGTAAACATCGGAGCTTTATCGGGGTTATTGAGAATCGCGACGATGATCTCGTCAAAAAGCGGCAAGCTGCGCCTGAGAATGTCGAGGTGGCCGTTGGTAAGAGGATCGAACGATCCCGGAAATATAGCACGCCGCATCTTGTTGCATTCTAAGCTTTCGGCAGGCGTTTGTGAAATCAGTGCCGCACGCGAGACAGGATTGCCGATATTTGATCCCAAATGCGTCTTCTGTTTCGGAGGAACTAATACAATGTCAGAATGCGGATTGTATAGTACTTTATAACGGCATCTCGCTCATAAGTAGCTACGAAGTAATTACAATTACAAATAAAATACACTCGGCACTCGGTTCGTGACTAGCAAATCTATCCTCGCGTGCTAATATTTCACTTACCGCTCATTAGATCAATGATCGGTATCTGAATATGGAACGAAACGGGACGGCCGCTGCCTTTTACGATCTGGAAGGCACCCTCGTCAGCACCAATCTTGTTCACACTCTCGGCTTTTACGCTCAGCGGCAGCAGGGGCTCTGGCAAACCGCAAAGGCGAGCGTCAGCACGCTTGCAAAACTGCCGTTCTTTGGCGTTACCGACCTTTATTCGCGTAACGTCTTTAACGAGGTCTTCTTTCGCAGCTACACAGGGTGGTCCAAAGATCGTCTGCGTTATTTTTCCGAAGAGCTTTTCGAAGACGTGCTCAAACCCGCGATCTTTCCGGGAACGCCCGAGCTAATCGCACAGGGCAAGAAGATCGGCCAGAGCCAGATCGTGCTTACGGGGGCGCTCGATTTCACCATCGACCGATTAATGGAACACCTCGGAATTGACGACTTCGTGGCGAACCGGCTCGAGTTCGTTAACGGCTACGCTACCGGCCGCGTATTGCCGCCTGTGATGGCGTCAGCGACGAAAGCGAAGTGGATTCGCGAATACGCCGAGAAGAACGACATAAATTTAAGTGAATCGTACGCCTACTCCGACAGCATCTCAGATCTGCCGATGCTTTCCATCGTCGGACATCCGGTTGCGGTCAATCCGGATTTCCGGCTGAAGCAAACGGCCCGCCAGCACGACTGGGCAGTGTTGGATCTGAAATAAGCCCGAGCAGGTAAATAATCATGACATTAAATCTTCGCACTAATCTGAGGTTTTTAACGCCCGCTGTTCTCATTCTCACGATCGCAGCTATCGCCTTCGGGCAGATCGCGGTCGGCAAACGTCTTACACCGTCGGCTGAAGTGCCGCGATCGAAAACCATCGATGCGGCGCAGCTGCTGAAAGATATCGAATACCTTTCCTCCGACGAGCTTGAAGGGCGTTCAGCTGACCGGCCCTCGATGGAGAAGGCACGCGACTACGTTGAAAAGCGTTTCAAAGAATCGGGCCTTCAGCCGATTGGAACCACCTATCGACGCGAATTCGACATTACGATGCGCGGACGAGATAAGCCTTTGAAGGGGATAAACTTCGTCGGACAGATCAAGGGCAAAAAGTCGCCCGAGCGTTACATCATTATCACCGCACACTACGACCATGTTGGCATCCAAAACGGCGAGATCTACAACGGTGCTGATGACAACGCATCCGGGACCGCGGCACTTTTCGCCATTGCAAATTATTTCAGCAAGAAAAAAACGCAGCATTCGCTGATCTTCGTAGCGTTCGACGCAGAAGAAAAGGGATTGCAAGGCGCACGGCACTTCGTTGCAAATCTGCCCGTTGCCAAAGAGTCCATATTGCTGAACATCAACATGGACATGATCTCGCGCAACGATAAGAACGAGCTCTACGCCGCAGGAACTTTTCACTATCCGCAGTTCCGACCGGCCCTCGAATCAGTCGCCAAGACAGCCAAGATCAAACTGCTCCTTGGCCACGATGACCCGAAACTTGGCCGCGACGATTGGACCAACCAGTCCGACCACGGAGCGTTCCATCGCGAAAAGATCCCGTTCATCTACTTCGGCGTCGAAGACCACCCCGACTACCATAAGCCAACGGACGTCTTCGCCAACATCCAACCGGAGTTCTATGTGAAGGCCGTCGAGACGCTGATCGTCGCGGTCGGCGAGATCGACAAAAGCTTGCGTAAGTGAGAAAGAACGCGATAAAATGGCTACGTAGCTATTTTTACGGCTGCCGGAGGTATTCTGATGTCACATAATGTTAAGGAAGCAAAGAATAATTTGAGCAGTCTTATCCGACTTGCCGAGAAGGGGCAGCCGCAAGTGATCCGACGTCACGACAAAGAGGTTGCGGTAGTTGTGTCAATAGACGACTGGAGACGAACGGGGGGCGGAGGGAAGAAAAAGTCGCTTGTGGATGTGCTTAGATCGTGTCCGGCTGACCTAACCAAACTAGATCTTGGCCGGCAAAACGACCCGCCGCGTGATTTCGAATTCCAAGATTAATGATGAAATACCTCTTAGACACTTGCACAATATTTGAGCTTACGAGGGAGAAGCCGCGCGAAAATGTTGTCTCATGGTTCGAATCGATAGACGAAAATAGATTATTTCTCAGCGTTGTTTCGCTTGGTGAGATCGAGAAAGGAATTTACGGGCTAGAACAAGGGAAAAAACGGACTCGTTTAGAGAAGTGGTTTTACGACGAAGTCGTTCCCGGCTTTTCACACCGTATTCTTGAGATCGAGCAAAGAACGATGTCAACTTGGGCAAAATTGAATGCTGACCTGAATAAGCAAGGCATTGTGCGTCCGGCATTTGACTCTCTTTTTGAAGCCACAGCGGTTGAACACGACCTTGTTCTCGTCACGCGAAATATTAAGAATTTTCAGAATTCGGCCGCAACGATTTTGAACCCATGGGATACGTGAACGGGGATAAACCTATGAAAATAGTTCGATCTACGGATGTTGAAGCCAGAGGAAACGACGTGATTGAGTTTTTTGCGGACGCGGGGGCAAAGCTCAAAGTCGAAGTATTAGAAGACTCCGTAGTTTTGATCGAAGGTGACGCCAAATCACTTGAGTTCGTTGCTAATTAAATATTGGCCTACATCAACGGCGACGAACATTCTCGAAACATACATCCGGACGGTGGTTGAAGCGACTTTTTCAAGAAGGGCTCAACACACGGATTATATTTTCATTTACTGCCGTGCAGACACGGCCACGACGATTAAGAACACATGGCACTTCAGCTAAGGCGAAAAACGCACGAGTCGATCGTGTACATTGATAAGGATTCGGCGCCGCGGATAATGCCGTTTGGCGAGGATTTTATCCTTGAGGACATTCCGGTGGGGACGCGGGTCATTTATCCGAATCCGCCGATCAAGGGTTTGCCGAACCGCGAGGCGGCGATACGTTATGCGGTGAATCATCCGATCGAGATGGAGCCGCTTTATGCGTTGCTCGAACCGGGAATGCGGGTGACGATCGCGATGGACGACATCTCGCTGCCGCTGCCGCCGATGGCGACGCCGGATATGCGGCAAACGATGCTCGAAGTCGTGCTCGATATGTGCGGTGCGAACGGCGTTGACGACATTCATCTGATCATCGCAAATTCGCTTCACCGCAAGATGACCGCGTGGGAAATGAAGCGGATGGTCGGAGCCGACATCTACAACGAATACTACCCCGACCGCTATTACAATCACGACGCCGAGGACGACGACAATCTCGTCACGCTCGGCCACACGCGGCATAACGAACCGCTGCGGGTCAATAAACGCGCGATCGAGAGCGACCTGCTCATCTATCTCAACATCAATCTCGTCCCGATGGACGGCGGTCACAAATCCGTCGCTGTCGGGCTGTGCGACTACGAGAGTTTGCGTGCTCACCACGAGCCGCAGACGATCCGTGATTCGCATTCGTATATGGATCCGCCCGCGTCGGAGCTTAATCA
>JACDAK010000063.1 GCA_013695495.1 Blastocatellia bacterium
GATTTGCCCCGGAGCAGTCTCGGTGCCCTCGTCGAGTGCGGCGTATGTCATGAACGAACCGTGAGCAAGACCAAGGATACGCGTCCATTTGCCGGGTTCACCCATCGAGATCGGCACGCTCTGCAGGCCGTGATGCTTTGCCCAATCCAAGAGATACCACTGCTCGATCGTGTCGGTGATGCTATGGGCGCTGGCGGCAACTTTGACAATGTTGCATCTGAACGGATAATCGGGGTCCGGTTCGAAGACCTTTAGAACTGGTCCCATGTCGGGCGGCGAGGCGAAGAAATCGTGATGAGATCCGACGATCTGAACGCCATCTAAAAGGTCCTGCGGGATCGCGTCGTTGTAGGTAAGAGTGAATACGAGATCGTCTTCAAGGTCTATGTACGTAAATCGGTTGCTTTCCAAAATTGCGCGCCAAAACACTATCCGTTCGTGGAGGCCCCGAGTCGAGTAACCTTCATCGGTTGGTCGGGAAGTGGCAAGAAACTCGACTTTAGCAGGGAAGTTTTCGAGCAAATTCAGGACATCTGCGAGCGGAACATCTTTGAGAAGATCGAATCGTATCTCGATCACATCCGCGAGTTCTATAGCCCTATGTATTCCCCTGCTCAACTCATCGGCTGAACGTGCATTGATCGAAATACATATCTTCCCGTTGTTCATCGAAAGTTGCGGCTAGTCATTGACGGCCCGACGATCTGACCCCGGAAGGTTTACGACCAAACTGAGCGTGGCTATCAAGCACATCACCACGCCGAGAGCTGCAGCGGCAACCAAGAGCGTCTGACCGCTTTGCCGCACGGCGATCGCGGTGAGCGCCCATGCGATGGCGAGCGGATAGAGATAGTTAGCCATTCGAAAGCGGACGATAACGCCGAGTGCTGCCGCAAGAAGAATAAGGCTGATCGCGAGTACCTGCCGGGTCGTATCAGAGAGTTCGACGCCCCAGTACGCTAAAGTAATCATGAAGTTGACCAAGGTAGCAGCCGTAACCCAGCCGAAATATATACCAAAAGGTGCCTTCGCTGCCCAGAAATCGCCGATACCGTCAAATTGCATCAGCTTTAGGTTAATGAGAAAAAGCGATATCAACAAAGCCGTAATAAGCGCTAAACAGATCGCGATATCGTCTCGGTGCCAGAAATATATCCACGCACAGTTGAGGGCGGCGGAGATGATATAAAGCGAACGGAGGTTACGAAAACGGGCGATATTTGCCGGCAGGAGCTGGTAAATACTAAATGCGACGAGGCCCAGATAGATCAGGCTCCATATGGAAAAGGCGTAGCCCGCGGGCGTGAGCAAAGTTGGATATTTATCCGAAATTTCGGCGGGCGTCACTCCCCCGATATGACCCATCGCCGCCAAGTAGTTGAAGATGATCGTGCCGATCGTCGCCGTGAGCACGAGAATTGCTCGGAAGGTATCGGTACCAGTCGCTTTTTCTGTCATATTGGAGAATTGTAACAGGAATGGGCGCTAGAAAACTTGTCAAGTAACCCTTTTCGTATGACAATTGACCAAATCGTAAGGATTTGTAAAGCGGGAGCGAAGCATGGAATGGGTTTTTACCGAAAGCACGGCGGGTCTTGTCGAACAATTGATATGGCACCCTTATTGCAACGAAATTAAGCGAGCACCTTCCCTCTTCCCCGGAACGTGTTACTAATTCGGAAGAGGAACCCAAATGTTAATGAATTCTATAAAGCAGTTTTTATTCGTCGTGATAGCGGTGGTCGGCCTTTCGTTGGCAGTTTCCGCTCAGCGAGGGAATGATCAAAAGAAACCGCCGCCAAAGCCGGAGGATCGCCCGGTAGTCGTTCCACGGGAGAAGCCGCCGAGAGGCAACGAGCGTCCCGAGAACCGCGACAGAGACCGCGACAGGGACCAGGACAACCGCGGCCGCCCGCAACGTCCTGAGATGAGCTACGTAATTTTCGTCTCTTCGGCAGCGTCAGCATAAATCTTAGACAGCGAAAAAGGGCGTTTTGCTTCGGCAAGACGCCCTTTCATTTACCGATGGTGCCGACTAGAAGATTTGAACTTCTGACCTATCGCGTGTGAAGCGAGTGCTCTACCACTGAGCTAAGTCGGCTGAGTTTTAGATGGATGGGTCGTCCTGCGTTGCAGGGCGGTTTTCGTCCGTGGCCTTGATGGTCCCGATCGCCGAGTCTGTATAGAAATGGCGAGTGCCGGTGGCAGTTATTCCTTCCGCCACTTGTGGGTCAGCGGTGACGGAATAAAATGCGGGGCGGCTGTCCGATGCCTCTTCTATCGTGAGAGCGTAGACATATCCGTTCACGACTGGCCTTTCGCCCGAAAATCCTTCATCAAGACCTGATACGCGGACCAGGTCGTCGAACGTGCCGAAATTTCCGCGATTTCGTGACGCATACTGAGCCTGATAGGTGCGGATGCGATCGAGGGTTTGCGCAGCAGCCGCCTCGTTGCCCGAGCGGATCATCGCGCCCCAAGCGATGCTGCCAACTCCAATAAGAAGCCCGATGATCGCGATAACGATCATCAATTCGATAAGGTTAAATCCGCGTTGGTCGCGTAAACGAATTGGTATCATATTCATAATTTGGTCTTAAAAGGCTAGTCTTATCGTCACGACGATCACGCGTGGAAGTTTCAAAAGTTTAGTAGTTTTAGAGTCGTCTTGGCAAGCAGGCACGTTTGCCCGCATGAAAGCGCCACGTTCGCGAAGCATTTCCTATGTTCTGATAACCTCGTTTATCGGTTAGAATATAATGTAGAATTCTGAGGCTACGAAGCAACCTATTAGAGAATCTAAAGACACAATGCGAGATTGGATCACAACCGAGGGCGTAGCGACGCCTACTGGCGGGGCTGTTACCCCGAATAGCTCGGCAAAGATCGCTCAACTCCAAGCTGCGATCGAACGGGTGATCCGCGGAAAGTCAGAAACGGTGAAATTCTCTCTCGTCGCTCTTTTCGCCAATGGCCATCTTCTAATCGAGGACGTGCCCGGAATTGGTAAAACAACCCTTTCGAATGCGTTGGCTCGGGCTTTGGACCTTACGATCCAGAGGATTCAATTCACTTCAGACCTGCTTCCGTCTGATGTGATCGGCCTTTCTATTTTCAATCAGCGAAGCGGCGATTTTGAATGGAAGCCGGGTCCGATATTCGCGAACATTATTGTAGCTGACGAGATAAACAGGGCGACGCCGAAAACTCAGTCCGCTCTTCTTGAGGCAATGGCGGAAGAGCAGGTGACGGTCGAAGGTGTGTCGCGTCGTCTTCCGCTTCCGTTTACGGTTATTGCGACACAAAACCCTTCGGAGCATCACGGGACTTACCCGCTGCCGGAGTCGCAATTGGATCGCTTCATGCTGAGGCTGCATATCGGCTATCCGAGTATCGAAGACGAGAAGAAGATTTTGCACGACCGGGAAAATGCCAATCCGCTCAATTTTGTGAAGCCCGTGCTCACGAACCAGGACGTTATAGCGATACAGCGGCAGGTTGCGGACGTGAGGATGGACGACGCTCTGATCGATTACCTGCTGCAGATCGTCGACGCGACGCGGCGATCCGACTCATTGGAGCTAGGAATCAGTCCACGCGGAAGCCTTGCATTGTTCCGCTGTGCTCAGGCTCTAGCTCTGATCGAGGGGCGCGATTACTGCATTGCAGACGACATTAAGCGTCTTGTTCGCCCGTGTTTCGGCCATCGTGTAATAG
>JACDAK010000084.1 GCA_013695495.1 Blastocatellia bacterium
GATCAGAACACGAAAAAGTTCCTTTCGGCACGTCTCTCCCCACCTATCGTGTGGAGGTGGGGAAGTTCAAGTCTCTAAAACCCAGACGGGGAGTGGAAAATAAGTAATGTCCGACGCGATCGTCAAATCCTCCCGTGCTCCTGAGCCCGTCGGCCTTTACCCGCACGCGCGCCGCGTCGGGAATCTTCTCTTCCTCTCCGGCGTCGGGCCGCGCGAACGCGGGACGAAAGCAATCCCCGGCGTCGAACTCAAGGACAATGGCGAGATCGTGTCATACGATTTCGAGACCCAGTGCCACTCGGTTTTCCAGAATGTGCGCTATATTCTTGAAGACGCAGGTTCATCGTGGGATAAGATCGTTGACGTCACCGTCTTCCTGACTAACATGAAGGCGGATTTCGGGGCGTATAACAAACTTTACGCAGAATATTTTGCCGACAATCAACCCTGCCGAACCACGGTTGAGATAAGTTCCCTCCCAACGCCGATCGCTATTGAACTAAAGGCGATCGCGACAATTGACTAGCCCTAGACAAAGGAGAAACAATGATCGAGACACGCGGCTTTGCCGTTCACGGCACCGATGCCAAATTTTCCCCCTTTAATTTCGAGCGACGAGATGTCGGTCCGAACGACATTTTGATCGATATCGAATACTGCGGCATCTGCCATTCAGACATTCATCAGGTAAAGGACGAGTGGCACGACATGATGCCCGCAAACTACCCGATGGTTCCGGGCCACGAGATCGTTGGGCGAGTGACTAAAGTCGGCGTCGGCGTAACGAAGTTCAAAGAGGGCGACATCGCCGGCATTGGCTGTTTCGTCGACAGCTGTCGCGAGTGCCCCAGCTGCACGACCGGCAACGAGCATTATTGCTTCAAACAGGCCGCCTTCACCTACAACGGAACCGAGATGGACCGCGAAACGCCAACCTACGGCGGATATTCGAAGCATTATGTCATCGACGAGAATTATGCGGTAAAGGTAAATGCTGAGGGAGACCTCTCGGGCGTTGCTCCGCTGCTTTGCGCCGGGATCACTACCTATTCGCCGCTCAAGAAGTTTAACGTCGGCCCCGGACAAAAGGTCGGCGTCGTCGGCCTCGGCGGTCTCGGGCATATGGCTGTAAAGATCGCTAAAGCGATGGGAGCAGATGTCACGGTTTTCAGCACGTCGCCTGGTAAAGAGGCCGATGCCCAAAAGCTAGGCGCATCGGGCTTTATCATCAGCCGTGACGCCGAAGCAATGACAGCCGCGGCCGGGACCTTCAACTTCATCATCGACACCGTTTCCGCCGACCACGACGTGAACCCCTATATTGCAGCCCTCGGCATCGGCGGCGTCCTCGCATTTGTCGGAATGCCTGGATCGCCGAATACGATCCATCAAGCGTCGCTTATTATGGGCAACAAGGTGCTTGCCGGTTCGCTCATTGGCGGAATTCCCGAAACCCAGGAAATGCTCGATTTCTGCGCTAAACACGGCGTGACCGCCGACGTCGAGCTGATCTCACCCGATCGCATCGAGGAAGCCTACGACCGCACTGTTAAATCCGACGTTCGATATCGCTTCGTCATCGACATGAAAAATGCCTAGATACGTCGCCCTCCTCCGCGGCATCAATGTCGGCGGAAACACAATGATCCGAATGGAAGAGCTTCGAGCGATGTTCGAAGCTCTCCGTTTTGGCCGCGTCTCGAGCTACATCAATAGCGGAAATATCGCTTTCGACCCTCCTGATCTCGAAAAACCTTCAGAGTTTAGACGGACGACCGAATCCGGATTGATAGCTCAACTGGAATCCGCCATAGAGCAGAAATTCGGCAAGCAGATCTCTGTCATGGTCCGCGCTCAAAACCACGTCGCAGCCGTCATCGCCGCAAACCCTTTCGCCGGAGAGTTCGAAAGCCATAAGGAAATGCACGTTCTTTTCCTGCTAGACGAGATGCCGGCTGAAAAAGCCGATCAGTTGATGGCCGCCGCTACGGATGGCGAACGGTTCGCGGTCCGCAGCCGCGAGATCTATTGCCACCTGAAACTTGGCGTGGCCAACAGCCTGCTCGGCAAAGGCTTTATCGAGAAAAAGCTGAAAATCCCTTTCACAGCCCGCAATTGGCGCACGGTACTCAACCTCGCCGAACTCTAAAACTTCAAAGCCTTTCCCGTAGATGCAAGAATGGAATTCAAACAATTGCTGAACGAGGGAGGGAATATGAACAGTTTTGACAGAGTAAGAGCAAACACTTCAGACACGCTAAACACCGAATTCGACCGCGAGATCGCCCGCCAGGTCCGCCCCTTTGAGGGCCGCTCCAAAGCCGCCATAACGCGGCGCATTGATGAGCTCGATCGCCGGCGTCGGCGAAGGTGCCACGGCGCAAGACGCATTACGTGCGGTGACAACTGACGCCGGCAGCATCCATTAACGCCGAGCCTCAAGCACAATGTTGAACGGCGTCTCAGCAGCCCGCCGAAATCGCGAAAATCCGCCCTCGCTCGCGACCTCGCGGAGACGCTTTTCTCCTGCCTGTGCCCCAAGACACATACCAACCTCCTGCGAACGCGACGCGGGGGTGCAGATCATCGTCGACGCAGAGTAATAGACGCGGCCCACCGGGTTATGATTGTCCTGCGCGGTGTCACCCGCAAACGGTTCCACGATCATCCATGCACCGTCGTCCGTCAGAGATTCGTTAACGTGCCGGGCCGCACCAACCGGGTCGCCCATGTCATGAAGGCAATCAAAAAAGGTAACCAGATCGTAACCTCCGCCGGGAAATTCCTTCGAACTTGCGACCTCAAACTTTATCCGGTCGCCCACCCCGGCGTCGTCCGCCTTTTTACGCGCCGTCTCGATTGACTTATCGTGATAATCAAACCCGAAAAATTCTGAATTTGGATAAGTTTGAGCCATTATGATCGTCGAAGCTCCAAGGCCGCATCCTACGTCTGCCACCCTCGCACCCGCCTTCAACCTGTCCTCCACGCCGTCCATAGCCGGGATCCAAGAACTGACCAAATTCGCAACATATCCCGGCCTAAAGAACAGCTCCGTTCCGCAGAACAGGTCAGCATCATGTTCATGCCATCCCAGCCCTTCGCCTGTCTTAAAGCGTTCCGTGATCTTCGGCACCGACCGCAGTGCCGCCGTCGCCAAAATGAACGCTCCGGGTAAGTATGCCGGGTTGTTCTCATTCGTCATCACAAAGGCCTGTTCGTCCGTCATGTAAAACGCATCTTTATCCGCGTCGTATTCCACATAACCGCCCGCCGCGTTGGCATTTAGCCATTCGCGAATGTACCGCTCATCGGTACCCGTCTTCTGTGCAAGAGCCTCAGCGGTTATCCGCTCATTCGGCTCTGCCATCGCCTTATAGAGCCCCAGCCGTTCGCCGATGACGATCAGCCCTGCATGCATCGTCGCCCCAAGATCGCCCACGAATCTTCCCAGTAATTCATTCAACTTGTTCTCATCAATATTCATGTTTTTTTCTCCCGACATTCCAACACCGCACGACCGGCCGGCGGCGTCCCGCGTGCTTCAAAAATTTCCCGCAATTCAGATTTCGGTCTATAATAGCGCGATTAGGTGTAAAAG
>JACDAK010000096.1 GCA_013695495.1 Blastocatellia bacterium
CGTCGGGCCCGTGAGGCCAAATTCGATGGCGACGTGGCTGGCAACGGCGTTGGCCATCGCGGCGGGTATGGCCGTTGGCGGGAACCGCGTCTTCTTAGCGTCGTAAAGATCGCTGAAGAGCTTATCCTCGCTCTCCTTGCCGCCGAGACACGAACCGGTCACAACGCCGGTATCCTCGCGCAACGCGTCGTCGAATTCGATGCCTGAATCAGTGATGGCCTCGCGCGCGGCCACTATGCCGAACTGAGAGAACGGGTCCAGCCACGGAATAGTGCGATCTTCAAAGTGCTCCGCCGCGTCGAAGCCACGGACCTCGGCGGCGTTTTTGAATCGCACGTTTGCCGTGTCGATCTTTGTGATCGGGCCGATGCCCGAGCGGCCATTTTGGACGGACTGCCAAAACTGGGCAACATCATTGCCAATTGCTGAAACAACGCCGATACCCGTGATCACAACTCGTCTCATATCAAGCGCCTGCTTCCGCGGCCTTAGCAGCCACCAAAGACTCGACTCCGACGACTACCTCACGGACGGATCTCATCGACTGAACCTTGTCATCAGGAACCACAATGTCAAATTCCTCTTCAAGCTCAAATACCAAATTAAGCCCGTCGAGCGAGTCAAAGCCCAATTCTTCAAAAGTCGTCTCCATCTTTATCTCATCCGGTGAGACCTTCTTAAATTGGGCGAAGATGTTGATCACCTTATCCGCGACCGTTTGTTCTGACATCGGCTTCTCCTGTTTGGGTGTTCGGGTTAGAGCAACGTGAATTATAGCAAACGTAAGTTTGATATAACGATAGCCATACGAAAAATGCACTGCAACGATACATTCGATGGTCACTCAAAGGGGCTCCCAGCCAAATTACAAAACTCTTACATTGAGGCGGCTTCAAACCTGTTAGGGTGTAAATAACGGCGGTAATTCGCCTACGAAAACAAACTAGGGGAAGACAGATGCAACAATCTATAGACAACACTCACACTTCGAAAAAGATCAATTGGAACACGCTCGTCGCAGTGGTGATTTTCCACGTGCTGGCGATCGCTGCCCTTTTCACGTTCAACTGGGCTAATCTGACCGCCGCACTAATTCTTTGGTGGGTCGCCGGCAGCCTCGGCATCGGCGTAGGCTATCACCGCCTTTTGACGCATCGCGGATTCAAGACTCCGAAATGGGTTGAATATATCCTTAGCATTTTTGGAACGCTCGCAATGCAGTCGGGTCCGCTTACATGGGTAACGACACACCGCATTCATCACGCGTTCACCGAAACTGAAAAAGATCCGCACAGCCCGCGGTTCGGAACCTATTGGTCGCATATCGGCTGGATACTTCGCGGAAAGGCGCAGAATCAGACATGGGCAGACATGCAGCGTTATTGCCCCGATTTTGCCAATGACCGCTTTCATCAGTGGATCAACAAATATTACTGGGTACCCATCTCGATCTTAGCTGTCGGTCTGTTCGCCATTGGCGGTTTTTCGATGGTGCTTTGGGGAGTGTTCGCACGGGTCGTATTTGGCTGGCACGCAACATGGCTCGTAAATTCGGCTACGCATCTGTGGGGAACCCGCAGGTTCGAAACACGCGACGATTCGCGAAACAACGCTTTGGTCGCAGCCGTTTCGTGGGGCGAAGGCTGGCATAACAACCATCACGCTTATCCGCGATCGGCGAAACACGGCCTGGCGTGGTACGAGTTTGACATCAACTGGATGCAGATCAAATTGCTCGAAAAGGTGGGACTCGCGACGGATGTTTATGCTTACAGCATCAAACAGCACGAAGAGGATGAAGCTAACGGGGCTGTGGAGTTAAATCCTGTTCAGGACGCCGCATAAAGCCGGCGGAATTGAGTTAAGTTAAAGGCAAATGTAGCCCTCGGGTTTACATTTGCCTTTTTACTTTCTACCTTTACGAGTGTAAATGCGTAGGCGAAAGACAGCGATCTTCTTTTTGGTGACCGGCATTTGTTTGTCGGTGCTCGCCATCGCGCTCAACGTCGGGTGGATCCTTTTAAGCATACGAGAGGCCCTAGTTCTGGTGCTTGGCATCATCTTTTTTGCGCTGATCATAACCGGGATCATACTCAACACCGTGTTTCTGGTTCGCGAGATCCGCCGCAGCGAGCAGCACGACACGTTCTTGAATTCCGTCACGCACGAACTCAAAACGCCGATCACATCGATAAAGATCTATTTGGAAACGCTAAAGAACCGGGAGGTTCCCGAAGCGAAGCGTCAGGAGTTTTACGACACGATGCTTGCTGATAGCGACCGCCTGCTGAAAACCGTGGAGCAGGTTCTAGAGGCGGGAAGGGCGAAAGAGCCGCGGCGGCAATATAATGTAACCGAGCTCGAGCTGAATGAGGTTCTGGGTGATGCGATCGACGAGGTTCGCACACGTTTTAGCCTTGAACGCGGAGCCATTCGCTTCACGCCGGGGTCAGAAGATCCGATCGTACTCGGCGATGCTGAAGAGCTGAAAACTGCGTTCACGAACTTGCTAGAGAATGCGGTGAAATACTCCGATGGGGAGCCGAGGCTTTCGGTCCGGGTCAAGCAAGCAGCGATCGGGAAAAGCGCGACAATACTTTTCCGCGACAATGGCATTGGCATTCCGAAGTCTGACCTGAAGCGCGTGTTCAAGCGATTTCACCGCGTTCCGAATCGGGCAGGGGGCCCTGGAGTAAAGGGCACGGGGCTCGGACTCTTCATAGTTAAGAACATCGTCGAACGACACGGTGGAAAAGTATCCGCGGAGAGCAAGGGCGTGGGTGAGGGTTCGACGTTTTTTGTGCAGTTTCCAACGATTTAGAAATGAAGATCCTGGTTGTAGAAGACGAAAAGCACCTCGCCGCCGGCTTAGTGTTCAATCTGGAAGCTGAGGGGTTCGAAGCTGTGGTCGCGGAGACAGGCGAGGCGGCTCTTGAGCATCTCGGCGCCGAGGCGTTTGATGCGGTAGTGCTCGATATCATGCTCCCCGGGATCAGCGGATTTGATGTTGCGGCATGGATGCGCGGGCGAGAAGATTTTACGCCCATTCTTATGTTGACGGCGATGGGGCGGGCTGAGGACGTGCTGCAGGGGTTTGAGGCGGGAACAGACGACTATCTTGCAAAACCGTTCGATCTGAATATTTTTCTTGCGCGGCTCAACGGGCTGTTGCGGCGCAATCATTGGGCCCGCGAAAAAAACGCTAAGTCGGTTGCGGATACGGTTGAGATAAACGGCAAGACTATCGATTTTACAAACCTCGAGCTTCGCAGCGGAGGTGAGACGATCCACCTGACGCTAATGGAGATACGGCTGCTGCGATACCTCATCGACCACGAGGGCTCGCCGGTCTCGCGCAAGACGATACTCGAAGATGTGTGGGGGCTGCAGGAAGATACTGACACGCGTGCGATCGACAACTTTATCGTGCGCCTGCGAAAGTATCTCGAAGTGGACCCGGCGAACCCGACGATCGTCCGGACCGTGCGGGGTGTCGGCTACAAGTTCATGATCCCTCACCAGCGGCCGGAGTAGTTCCTTCTCGCTATCACCTTTATCTGTTCGCGCCAATTTTCGTGAAGTTCCCATCGCCAAAGTTCTACGTCGTTCGCAAGGGCGGCGGCGTATTGTTCGAAGCCACGGTGAAAGCTAAGGGCCGGGGCGACAACATAGATGAGGGCGGGCTGATCGAGGATCTGCATATTACCGAATAGGTTCGCTTTAGCAAGTACGCCACGGCGCCGCTGTTGCTCGATCTTGCGCCAGTAATCGGCCGCCTGGAACACAGTTTCGCGGTCCGGCGACGTCTTTAGCTCG
>JACDAK010000148.1 GCA_013695495.1 Blastocatellia bacterium
ATCCCCTTCAGTTCCCAAGTACTCCCGCAAATGCCCAACCGCCGCCGGTTCCTCCTCCGCCGCGAGCATTGCATCCCACCAACCCCTCGTGGTGTCGTTATCGTGCGTCCCCGTATAAACAACGCAATTCGAAGAAAAATTGTGCGGCAAAAACTCATTCCCCGCGTCACCGCCGAACGCATATTGCAAGATCTTCATTCCCGGAAATCCGAACTCCTCACGCAACTCGACAACGTCCGGCGTGATATGCCCCAGATCCTCCGCGATGAACGGCAGCTCGCCCAACGCCGCCTTCACTGCCGCGAAAACTTCCACCCCCGGGTCCGTCGTCCAACTCCCTTTCACCGCCGTCTTGTTCTTCCCCGGCACCGCCCACACCCCGCAAAATCCCCGGAAATGATCGATGCGCAACACATCAAACGTCCGCATCGCAAACTCAAACCGCGCCGTCCACCACCCGAATTCGTCCTCCCTCATCCGGTTCCAGTCATACAACGGGTTCCCCCACAACTGCCCCTTCGCCGAAAAATAGTCCGGCGGAACCGCCGCCACAGACTTCGGCGACCCGTCCGCATTCAACTGAAACTTATCCTGATTGCACCAAACATCAGCCGAATCCAGCGCCACAAACAGCGGAACATCCCCGATCAGCTTTATTCCAAGCCCGCCGATATATTCCCGCACCCGCTCCAACTGCCGAAAGAACAAGAACTGCTGCGCCTTCTCCAGCTCAACATCCTCTGCATACTGCGATCGAGCCGCCGCCAAAGCCCCGGGCTCCCGCAGCCTCAACGGATCAGGCCATTCAAACCAAGCCTTATAACCATTCCGCTTGCGAAGCGCCGTAAACAACGCAAAATCATCCAGCCACCACCAATTCTCCGCCGCAAACCGCTTCAGCTCGCCGCCTAGAACCTCCGGCCAATCCCCTCGCCCTGCACACACCTCCGCCAACATCCGCGACTTCCATTCATAAACCCCGCCGTAATCAACCCGCTCCGCCGCAAACTCAGGCACGTCTTCCAGATCTCCCGCATCCAACAACCCCTCCTCCACCAGATCCTCCGGCGATATCAAAAGCACATTCCCCGCAAACGCCGAAAACGCCTGATACGGCGAATCACCATACCCCGTCGGCCCCAGCGGCAGCACCTGCCAATACGTCTGTCCCGCCGCCCCCAAAAACTCCGCAAATTTCCGCGCCTCCGGCCCCATGTCGCCGATCCCAAACCTTCCCGGCAAACTCGTTAAGTGCAGCAATATCCCCGACGCTCGCGGAAATCTCATAAAAATAAAAAAGGGCTATCCGCCAAAATCGGATGCCCTTAAAACTTGGTGGAGTCGAGGGGGATCGAACCCCTGACCTCATGAATGCCATTCATGCGCTCTCCCAGCTGAGCTACGACCCCTGAACTCTTTCGCCGGCCAACCCGGCAAAGTCTGAATTTAACCAATATCCACCCGGTCGTCAAGGTAATCCTCAACGTCCCTTAAATTCCGGCTTCCGCTTCTCCAAAAACGCCGCAACACCCTCGGCCTTGTCTTCCGTCGAAAAACATATCGCAAAAAGATCAGCCTCGCGCCTCAACCCTTCATCCAAATTCGACCGCGACGAAAACTTCACCGCCTCTTTACAAAGCTGCAATGCTATCGGCGCCTTACTAGCGATCTTCTCCGCCAGCTTCATCGTCTTCGCCTCCAGCTCTTCCGCCGAATAAACATGATTCACTAGCCCGAACCGATGCGCCGTCTCCGCGTCTATCATGTCGCCGGTCAATATCATCTCCATCGCCCGCCCTTCGCCGACCAAATGCGAAAGCCTCTGCGTACCGCCGCCGCCCGGTATGATCCCAAGATTTATCTCCGGCTGCGAAAATTTCGAACGCTCGCTGCAAATACGAATATCGCACGCCAGCGCCAGCTCATTCCCGCCGCCCAAACAAAACCCATTGACCATCGCGATCACCGGCTTCGGAAACGTATCCAGCGAGTTGAACAGCGTCGGCCGCTGAAAGTTCGTCCGCTGCGACATCGGTGTCTCGCCCGCAAATTCGGAAATGTCCGCACCCGCGATAAATGCCTTTTCGCCCGCTCCCGTTATCACCACAACGCCGACGTCGCTGTCATCACGCAACTCATCCAACGCCGCAACACCCTCCGCATGCACCTCGCTGTTCAGCGCATTTAACTTGTCCGGCCGATTGATGGTCAGCACCGCAACCCGCCCCCGCCTCTCAACCGTTATTGAATTATATTCACTCATAAAAAACTACGACAGGCACTCAAGCCTGTCGGAAATCGCCAAAAAATGTTCGCGGTCGCCTATTCCGCAAGCCCCTCAGCGATATTATCATCCGCTATCCAGGCCACAAAAAGCCTGATCCAATTCTCTTGCGCCTCGATTATCGTAACACCCACCCGCATCGATCCGTAATTCGCTGCCGTCAGCCGGACGACCTTCGCCTTTACCTCGACCGGCACCCCGTCCGGCCGGTGCGATCGAATATAAAGCGTATCCCCAAATTCGATGTCTTGGTTTAGCTGAAACAGTGCCCCAAGCGTCGAAATATCGTCGGTTTCTGTCGGTTCACTCCATGCCGCCCCGTCGTCCGTGCGCCCCGACACGACGATCGGCAGTCTCAGAGCCATCCGAAGAGCAAATCGTTTCTCCTCAAATTGAGGCTGCATACTTGTTAACATTTATTATGCGATCGACAATCGTAGACCTAGTTAGCGTTCAAACTTCGAACTACACATCAGAGGGCGTCAGATGCAAATTTCGGCTTCAAGTTGAGAGATGAACATTCTACCCGGTCGAAGGTTCGACGAACCTGACATCCGATAGTTATACTATAAAGATAGTATCTAATTCAAATTATTATTGTTGCGGAGACGGTAATCAAAAAATGCCCCAAGATCAGATTCGAAAAAAAGTCGTAATTCTAGGCTCCGGCCCCGCCGGCCTTACCGCTGCTATTTATGCTTCGCGTGCACAGCTCGAACCGCTCGTCATTGACGGGCCTCAGCCCGGCGGCCAGCTCACCATCACCACCGATGTCGAAAATTATCCCGGCTTTTCAAAAGGCATCATGGGCCCAGCTCTCATGGAAGAGTTCCGAGCTCAAGCCGAACGCTTCGGCACCGAGATCATCAACGTCTGGATCGACAGCGTAGATTTCTCGTCACGCCCTTTTAAGCTCTACGGCAAATCGAGCGAAGATGCAGCCGATATCACGACCGAGATCCTCGCCGACACCCTTATCATCTCCACCGGTGCGTCCGCAAAATGGCTCGGCATTCCCGGCGAAGAACCAGTTCCCGAGGGCCTTGGCGGCAACGGCGTCTCGGCCTGCGCCACCTGCGACGGTTTCTTCTTCCGTGACAAACCGATCACCGTAGTAGGCGGCGGCGACACCGCCATGGAAGAGGCTCTCTTCCTCACCCGATTCGCATCGTCCGTAACCCTCATCCACCGCCGCGACGAGTTCCGTGCCTCAAAGATAATGCAGGAACGGGTGCTCGCCCACGAAAAGATCACGGTCCTCTGGAACACCGAGGTCAAAGAGATCCACGGCACAAAAGAAACCGGTGTCGAAGCGATCACCTTGTTCAGCAACCAAACGAACCAGACCAGCCGCTTTCCCACCGAAGGCGTCTTTATCGCCATCGGCCACAAACCTAACACCGACCTTTTCCAAGGCGTCCTCGATATGGACGACGTCGGCTACCTCACCACCGAAGGCAAAACAATGAAGACCAACATCCCCGGTGTTTTCGCCTGCGGCGATGCTCAGGACTCATACTATCGCCAGGCCGTCACCGCCGCCGGCACCGGCTGCATGGCAGCCATCGATGCCGAACGCTTTCTCGTCGAGCACGACGACGAAGTAGAAAAACAAACTGCCACCAACTACTGATCGGGAAGAAAAGTATCCCACCACAACTGCAGCACCAACAGCGTCCACAACTCCTTGTGATGTGACGCCCTCCCCAACTCGTGCTCTTTTATCAGTCGTGCCACATAAGCCGGATCAAAGATCGCCTGCTTTTTCAACCGTTCACCGTCAAGCAGATCGTGCATCAGCGGATTGAGCCGCCCCTTCAGCCATTCTGCGATCGGGATCCCGAACCCCTTCTTTGGCCGATGCAATATATTCTGCGGCAGCAAACCGTTCATTGCCTGCTTCAATATGTGCTTCCCGCTCTTGCCCTTCAGCTTGTAGCTAACAGGTATCGAC
>JACDAK010000190.1 GCA_013695495.1 Blastocatellia bacterium
CCTATCGGCAGATCGAAGCGTTCGGCACGCATTGCAGCGATGCGGACGGAATCGACGCGGTTCATCTGGCCGGCGCCGACGCCGAGGGTTTGATTTTCGTTAGCGAGGACGATGGCGTTGGATTTCACGTGCTTACAAACGTCCCAGGCGAGGAGCATTGCATTTATCTCAGGCTGCGTGGGCGGTTTCTCGGAAACGATGTGGAGGCCGGCAGCGTCCATGCGATGAATATCGGGATCCTGGACGAGCATGCCGCCGGAGATTTGTTTGTATTGACGAGCGGCGAACTGATCTCGGCCGTCGCCATTTTGAGACGACATTCGCAGGACCCGAAGATTCTTTTTGGAAGAAAGAATTGCGACGGCCTCGTCGTCGTAATCTGGTGCTATAACGACTTCGGTGAAGACTTCGATGATCTCTGCGGCGACGGTGACGTCGACGGTGGTGTTAAGTGCGACGATGCCGCCGAAGGCAGAGACGGGGTCGGTTGAAAGTGCACGTTTGTATGCCGCATGGTTTGACGAACCCAGCCCGACACCTGATGGATTTGTGTGTTTGATAATTGCGACTGCGAGGCGATCGAAATCCTGCACCAGTTTCCAAGCGGCGTCGGCGTCGATGTAATTATTATAGGACATCTCTTTGCCGTGGAGTTGTTCCGCGGCCGCGATGCCCGTACCGCTTTGGTCGACGTAGAGGGCTGCAGTTTGATGAGGATTTTCACCGTAGCGGAGGTCGGTGACTTTCGCGAGTTCGAGCGTGAGTTTCTCGGTTTGGGGCTCGCCAGCCTCGTCGAAATCTTCAGATTCGATAAATGTGAGATGGCCGAGCGGGTTTAGGGGCTCAAGCATTTCGAGATCGTCGCTGGAGAGCTGGGCGGCGAGGTAGCTTGAGATAGCAAGATCGTAGCTGGCGGTGCGTGTGTATGCCAGGACGGCGAGGCGCCGACGGGTTCCGAGTGAGAGCGCGGATTGATTTGCGCGCATTTCCGAGAGGATCTCGTCGTAGAGGCGCGGGTCCGTGACCACAGCAACATCGCGCCAGTTCTTGGAGGCTGATCGGATCATTGCGGGACCGCCGATGTCGATGTTCTCAACGGCATCTTCGAGCGTCACGCCTTCTTTGGCAATGGTTTGTTCGAACGGGTAAAGGTTAATGACGACCAAGTCTATGGGTTCGATATCGTGTTCTCCCATTGACGCGACGTGGTCGGGGTCATCGCGGAGAGCCAGAAAGGCGCCGTGGATCTTCGGATGAAGAGTTTTAACTCTGCCGTCCATCATCTCCGGAAATCCGGTAACGGCGGAAACGTCTATGACGGCGATGGAGTTTTGGCGAAGTGTTTTCGCGGTGCCGCCGGTAGAGATTATTTCGACGCCCATTTCGGCAAGCGACTTAGCGAATTCGACGGCGTCGGTTTTGTCTGAAAGGCTTATGAGTGCGCGTTTAATCGTTCGGAAATTTGTCATGTAAAAAAGAAAAACGGCCCAAAAGACCGCGTTGTTAGTTAAGTTAGTTTTTAAGACGCAGTTCGGTGCGAGATCGAACCACGGTAACCTGCGAAAACT
Source organism: Blastocatellia bacterium (assembly GCA_013695495.1). Lineage (GTDB taxonomy): Bacteria > Acidobacteriota > Blastocatellia > Pyrinomonadales > Pyrinomonadaceae > OLB17. The sequence continues at coordinate 1,569 of JACDAK010000190.1, forward strand.
GAAGCCACCTGCTTAGAAGAAAAAGCGTCCGAGCGTAAGCAAGCTTATCAGAATCGCGAGAGCGAACATTACAACTTTTATTAGACTCATATAAACTCTAAGTCAGGCTTCTTCAACAGAAGCGAAGAACTAGTCTAGGTTTAACCTTCCTCGATGTCAAAAACAGCACCTTCATTCTACCAGACCCTCGCAGCCCTGGGCGCGGTTTTACAAATCTTTACACTTGGTATGGGTCAAGGGGCGCGAATTGAGATAGATGGAAGCACGGCTCGGGTTTCGATCGACTTGGACGCCGCGGAACGTGTCAACGTGTCATTTTTGTCGTCGTATGCGGGGGTAGATGGCATTTCGGAGCGGGTGACCGAGTTGAAGGTGTTTGACACCGAGCAGCGTGAGGTCAATTTGAAGCGGTTGGGCCTGGGTGAGTATTTGGCGGAGCGGCCCTACGCACGACTTTCTTACTCGGTAAATCTCGAGCCTTTATCGAATGCGGGGCGGGCTCATGTGTCGTGGATAGATGGGGACGTGGGCGTATTGGTGGGGCGGGATCTGCTTCCGATCGGGGTTCGGGAGGTGGTGGCGGCGTTAGCGCTGCCGAGCGGATGGGAGCTTCGCGGAACCGTGCCCGATGCGAGAGCTGTAAAGCTTGGAAGGGCGGGCGAACCGGTTTATATCGGACGCGGATGGCGCGTTCGAGAGGATGCCGGCGGTAAGCTCACGCTGATGTTTTCGGGGGAGTGGCGTTTCACGGATGAAGACGCGATGGAACGAGCGCGGGAAATCTTTGCAGAATACGAGCGAATGTTTGGAGCGGCGCCTTCCGGGGCGTTTTCAATAGCGTTTACGCGGCTGCCGCAGCAGACGGAGTTTGGCGTTTGGAATGCGGAAACGCGCGGGCGAAATGTGCTGGTCGCGTCGTCCGATATGCCGTTTGGGACGCCATCGGTGCAGAGGATGCACGAGCAGTTAAGACATGAAATTTTTCATTTTTGGATACCGAACGGGGTGAATCTAAGCGGTAACTACGACTGGTTTTATGAGGGGTTTGCTCTTTATCAATCGCTCAAGATAGGAGTGAAGCTGAAGCGTATTAGGTTTGAAGATATGCTGATCACGTTGTCGCAGGCGATGAGGATGGCGGACGCGGTCGGTGACGGGACATCTTTGATCGACGCGACTCGAAACCGATGGACGACGGGGCAGAATGCGATCTATGCGCGGGGGCTGGCGGCGGCTTTTTATATTGATCTTTCGATGATGAACGAGTCGCGGGGGCGCCGGATGACCGATGACATCGTTCGTGAGATCTATGCGAAGTATTCGGAATCAGCAGAAAGGCGTGACGGGAACGAGGCGGTGCTCGAGATCCTGACGGCTCGACCGGAGTTGAGGCCCGTCGTGAACGGTATGGTCAACGGCACTTCCGGGTTTGATGCGGGAGGGCTGCTTACGAAGAGCGGCTTTGTGAGGTCGCCGGGAAAACTGGAAACGACTGAGAAACCGAACGGCCGGCAGCGCGAAATACTCAGGAAATTGGGTTATAATGGCAGGTAGTTTAGCCAGAAAGCACCATGAAGCTTAAGTTATTTTTTACATCCACATTGCTTTGCGCATGTTTTTTCGTCCAAGGCTGCAGCCTGCTCGACGCAACGATCGGGACCTTTTCGGAAGCAGTGGGCCTAACAGATACGGCTGTTGTAATGGCGAGGACTGCGCAGATACGAACGTCGTACGCGGTCGTAGCGGCGGACCTGCTTGAGGTGAAGCGCGGTGACAGATTGGATGTCCTGGACAAGGTGGAGTTTGAAAAGGTGCTCTGGTATCGCGTACGTGCGAGGGACGAAGAGGGCACAGAAGGTTGGATAGAGGCGCAGAACGTCATCACGAATGACACGCTGGAGAAATCGCAGGAACTGGCTTTGCAGTTCAAGGAGCAACTGCCGCAGGCCGGCGGGAAGCTGCGGGCGGCTTCTAACTTGCGGCTGGCGCCCGAGATGAACGCGGAGAACGTGCTCTTCAGGCTGCCGAACAACACTACTTTCGAGATCATGGCTTGGAATTTTGTGCCGAAGCAGGAGGTCGCAGACGTCGACGATTCGACGAGCGGACCTGCGAAACCGCCAGGTTCTGAAAGGAACGAAGAGATCGAGTCGGCACGGGTTGCGGGCGAACCGGAGAAGATCGATGAGAAATATGACATTTGGTACCTTGTAAAGCTGGACCCGTCAGTGTCGCCGGCTCCTGCGGGATGGCTTTTCGGGCGGCAAGTCGAGCTTCAAGTGCCGAGCGACATTGTGTTTTTTCAACCGAATAATCGGCGGTTCGTCTCGTGGCAGCGGCTGGATACGGATTCGCCTTCGATGAGCGTTTCTGACGATAGGAAATCGACGCCCGGCAACTGGATGATCGTTTCGCGGACGAATGCGGTGAAAGCGATCGACGGGGTTGAGCCGGATTTTGACGGTATTCAGGTGATGGCTTTTGATAAATATGATCAGAGCTATTACACCGTATATCGATCGAGCGGTGAAGTGTGGGGCAAGCTGCCGATGAGGATCGACGGTTCAGGAGACAATAAAACAGTCACGCTGAGGCTGCGGCATCCCGAAGGGCGGATGGATGAGAAACGTTTTGTTATTTTTCGCGACCGCAATCGGCTGCGAGTGACGCCGCCTGAGGACATCGCTCAATATCAGCAAACGCCTCCGCGGCGCCGGTAGAGGTGGGGGAAGACCTACAGAATCCGTTTCCGGAACCGGTTGAGATCGAGATCACCGATTCGATCGATCTGCATTCCTTTTCTCCGAAGGATGTGAAGGCGGTCGTCCGGGCGTATCTGAACGAAGCTTATAAAAAGGGGTTCCTGTTCGTGAGGATCATTCACGGAAAAGGGATAGGCGTTCAGCGAGAGATGGTGCGCAGCGTTTTGAGCGAGACGGCGTTTGTAAAACGTTTTCGTTCGGGCGATGAGCTTTCGGGCGGCGGCTCGGGTGCGACGATCGCAGAGTTTGAACGCTAACTGTTTAAGATTCGTCGATAACGTCGGCCCACGTTTCATCTTCGAGGTGTGCTGCGCCAATGAGCGCGTCTTGTTCCTCGATTCGCCGCTCTGCTGCTTCCAGCCTTCCGAGCAACGCCTTACATCGGATCTCCAGCCCATGGAGCCGCTTTTTTCTTTCTATATCGAGCTTGTCGATGTAGAACATGTAGGCCATTTGCAGGCCCGCGACGCCCGCGAGTGCAAGGCAAAGACAGATGAGAATATAGACTAGAATAGCAACCTCCGCTTGTTCGATAGACCTAAAGCGACAGCCGGTCAGGATGGCGGATCGAGTAGGGGCACGTCGTTGGTCTTTCGAACATTATACTCTTGACCGCGAGCGGAAATAAAGAAAGAATCGGAGATACGGTAGAAATTCTTGAAGGTTTTTTATGCACTCAATGTCGAGGCCGTGAGAATGCGTTCTCGGGATAATTGATTGATTGAGCGTTTTCAAGTCTGTAATTTTGATCAAATGCGAACACAGGAACTAAAGCTTGTTTACACACTTTTGTGTGATGACGTGAGAATCGAGATGGGCAACAAGATCTCGCTAATGGGGATCTTTCAGAACATATTGGTCGAAACGCTGCCTGTCTCGCTTATCAAATTTGCCGTGATCAATCATTTTGAAGGCGCGGGCGATCATCAGACGGAGGTCCGCATTCTGGCACCGGATCGCAACAACGTCGTCGTGTCGTCGCAGCCGACATCGGTGGAACTCGCCAGGGGCGGATTTACCGATAACGTGAGCTTTTTTGTAAATGTAATGTTCCCGACGGCCGGCACCTACTGGGTGCAGACCATCGCGAATGATGTAGTGCTGCAGGAATTTCCGCTGATAGTGACGGATTCGGCGAATGCTGAATCGATGCGCCCGCCCGAGGAGATCTCAGAAACGATCAATTAGAACCGCGAGAGACGTCAAGCGTGATGGCGGTGCGATAAATAGCTGCGCCGTCGACATCGACCTCTTTTGAAGCTGTCGCGTTTTTAAATCTGGCGGTGACGCGGAGTTTTGCGGAGCCTTCGGGTCGGCGGAAGTTGAATTCGCCGGTGCCGGAAGAAACGGTGCTGCCGAGCGATTTGACCGTGCCGTCGACAGCTACTTCTTCGAGTTCTATGCGGGCTCCAGCGAGTCCGAACCCCTCTTTATAAAAGACGCTTCCGCGGATAAGAACGAGCGTACCTTGATCAACCCCGAGAACGAGCCGGTTGCCGAGATTGCGAACGCTGCGACCCACCTCGACATTGTAGAGCACGCCCGACTGATAGCCGTCCGCTTCGAAAACAACGTTATACTTGCCCGAAGAAAGCCCAGTCATCCTGAAGTTGCCGCTGCGGTCCGTTACCGCTGAACGCACATTTTTGCCGTCCTGACGAGCGACGACGGTCGCATTCGGAATGCCTGCGCCACGCTGGGTGCGGACCTTGCCTGAAAAGCCTCCGGACTGAGCGTTAGCCGTGGGTGCAAAGATCGCCCCTGCGGCCAGAACGAACGCGAGAACGAACACTCCTGCAAATCTATGCAGGCGTCCGAGTTTGAGTTTGGGTGTCGGTCGTTTTTCGGTATTCATCGGCTACGTCATTGATGATGTCAGTAAGGGTTTGGGTTGGCTTGTAACCTATGAGGGTGCGAGCTTTTTCGAGGCTTGGGACGCGGCGCTGCATGTCTTCAAAGCCTTCGCCGTATGCCTCGTCGTACGAGATGAACTCGATCTCGCTGGTGCTGTTGGTGAGTTCGATCGAGCGTTTAGCGAGGTCGAGGATGGAGACTTCTTCGTCATTACCGAGGTTGATGACCTGGCCGAAACATTGCGGAGTATCGAGAAGCTTTGCAAGGGCGCCGACGACGTCAGAGACGTGGCCGAAGCATCGCGATTGTTTGCCATCGCCGTGAACCTGGATGGGTTCGTTGCGGAGTGCGGAGTGAACGAATCGCGGAACGACCATTCCGTACTGGCCGGTTTGACGGGGGCCGACGGTGTTGAATAGACGAACGACGACGACGGAGAGGCGCGTTTCCTTCCAGTGAGCGAGCGCGAGGAATTCGTCAAGCGTTTTGGCGCAGGCGTATGCCCAGCGA
>JACDAK010000219.1 GCA_013695495.1 Blastocatellia bacterium
AACTGCCGCCTCACTTCCTGCACCATGTCCATCGCCGCACGGCCCACCGCCTGGATGCACAACGCCGAAAAGATGAACGGGATCATGCCGCCGATGAACAACCCGCCGAGCACGTCAGCCTTATAAATATCGATCTGGTCAATACCCGCGATGCCGACAAACGCCGCAAACAACGCCAGCGCCGTCAAAGCAGCCGATGCGATAGCGAACCCTTTACCGGTAGCAGCAGTCGTGTTGCCCACAGCATCCAGGATATCCGTACGTTCACGCACATCCGGGGGAAGTTGGCTCATCTCCGCAATGCCGCCGGCGTTATCCGCGATCGGCCCAAAGGCGTCGATCGCAAGCTGCATCGCGGTCGTCGCCATCATGCCCGCGGCTGCGATCGCAACACCGTAAAGGCCCGCGAAATAATACGCGGCTACTATACCGGTCGCCAGCGTGATGATCGGGATAACGGTCGATTTCATACCCACCGACAATCCCGCGATGATGTTCGTCGCGTGTCCCGTCGATGATTGTTGAATGATCGAATTGACCGGCCGCTTGCCCATCGCCGTGTAATACTCCGTCGAGATGCTCATGATCGCCCCGACGATCGAACCCACAACGATCGCGTAAAACACGCCCCACTTGTCAAACGTCGCCGTCCTCAGCGTTATATCTCCGTCCGGCAGCATCCACATAACGGCGAAGAACGCTCCAATCACCGTCAGCACGATCGATGCCCAGTTGCCGATGTTCAATGCCGTCTGCACGTTCCCCGTGTCGTCTTTGATCCTGACAAACGCAGTCCCGACGATCGAGAAGATCAACCCAAGGCCGCAGATGACCATCGGCAGCAGGATCGGCGACATTCCCCCGAGCGTGTCGTTAACTACGATCTCCTGCCCTAACACCATCGAAGCCAGGATCGTCGCAACATATGATCCGAAAAGGTCCGCACCCATACCGGCCACGTCGCCCACATTATCGCCGACGTTGTCCGCGATCGTCGCAGGGTTGCGAACGTCGTCTTCCGGAATGCCAGCCTCGACCTTACCCACAAGGTCAGCGCCTACGTCAGCCGCCTTGGTATAGATGCCGCCACCGACCCGTGCAAATAGTGCGATCGACTCGGCACCCAGCGAAAATCCCGTCAAAACTTCGATTGAGGTCCTGATCTGATTTGCACCCAGATCGGCAAATATCGCGAGAAACACAATGAACAATCCGCCAAGCCCGAAAACCGCCAAGCCCGCAACGCCCAACCCCATCACGGTGCCGCCGTTGAACGAGACTTTCAGTGCCTGTTTCAAGCTAGTCCGCGCAGCCTGCGTTGTCCTCACGTTCGCCTTCGTCGCAACCTTCATCCCGATATAACCGGCGACCGCCGAAAATACCGCCCCGATGATGAACGCGATAGCGATGAGCCAGCTCGAGTGGAGCTCGCGCCCGCCAATCTCGTGGATCGAACCCATGTAGCCCAGGATCACAGACGTGAACAGCACAAAGATGCTCAGCACCTTCCACTCTGCTTTGAGAAACGCCATCGCCCCGTCGGCAATATAGCCCGCGAGCTCCTGCATTTTCGGGTCGCCCGCATCCTGCTTGCTCACCCAAGCGGATTTGTATGCCATCACAATCAGGCCCACGACGCCCAAAGCCGGTACCAGGTAAATTACGTAATCGTTCATATTTGTTCGTTAAATTGCGCTCCTCGATCTCTAGGGACGCAAGCAATGTCAAGTTGTGTCGATATCAAAACTAATGATTATCGAATAATCGCACGTATTTAACAACTTACGAGCAGCAAATTCTCTGCACCGGACGCATGTCTTAGCGTTGCCCGTCAAGCCGTATTCTAGTAATTTGGGATGATGGAAGTTATCAATGTGGCATCGAAAGATCGCGAGCAGATGATCGACATCACGAGCAAAGTCGCGAAGCTTTTGCCGGAAGGCGACGGCATATGCGTGCTCTTCGTCCAACACACGACCTGCGGCATCACCATCAACGAAAATGCCGATCCGGATGTTCAAACCGATATGCTCGGCTTCCTCCGCCGGGTCATCCCGCAGCACGACCCCGAGTTCAAACATTTCGAACACAACTCCGACGCCCACATCAAAGCCTCGCTCATGGGCTCGAGCGCTACCATCCCTTTCGAGAAAGGCAAACTAGCCCTCGGCCGCTGGCAGGGGATATATCTGTGTGAGTTCGACGGACCGCGGACAAGGAACGTGGTTGCACAGGTCGTCTAGCCATGAGCGAAACATGCTTACAGCTCCGGATACTGACATGCCCACGCGAATTAAGTTATATTATTCGTTATGCCTACCACGGAACCGAGAATCGACGCATATATCGAAAAATCTGCGGAGTTCGCACAGCCGATATTGCGGCACCTTCGTGACCTGGTTCATAACGCGTGCCCGGATGTAGAAGAGAAGATCAAATGGGGCATGCCGCATTTCGATTTCAAAGGTTCGCTGTGTCACATGGCTTCGTTCAAGCAGCACTGCGCGTTCGGATTTTGGAAGCAGCCGCTGCTTGGGCAGGACGCATTTCCCGCTGACAAGACCGTGATCGGCGGCTTTGGCCGCATCGAGACCCGCAAACATCTGCCCTCGGACAAGGTCCTAGTTGGCCTCATTCGCCAAGCGATGAAGCTAACCGAAAAAGGCATCAAGCTTCCGAAAAAACAGCCGCCGGCAAAGACAGCGCACGAATTGCCCGAGGCACTCGCGGCCGCTCTCAAAAAGAACAAAAAAGCAGCCGACGTCTTTGAAAACTTTCCTCCTGGAAAGCGCAAGGATTACGTCGTCTGGATCAACGACGCCAAAACGGACGCCACCCGCGAAAAGCGCCTTGCTACCGCGATCGAGTGGATCAGCGAAGGCAAAGGCAAGAACTGGAAATACGAACAAAAGAAATAATGGCAGAACCCATCCTTCTCGCTAAACGCGATGATAAAGAATTTCACGTGTTGATGCAGATGGCCAACCGCCACGGCGTCGTCACCGGCGCCACCGGCACCGGCAAGACCGTCACACTGCAGAAAATGGCCGAAGGCTTTAGCCAGCAAGGCGTCCCCGTCTTCATGGCGGACATCAAGGGCGACCTCACCGGGGTCAGCCAGCCCGGCGGGAACCACCCGAAGATCATCGAACGACTCGAAATGCTCGGCGTCAGCGATCAACACTTCGAAGGAAGCCCGGTCACGCTTTGGGACGTTTTCGGGAAGCAAGGCCACCCGCTGCGTGCTACGGTTTCCGAGATGGGTCCCCTGCTGCTTGCGCGCATACTGCAGCTGAACGATACCCAAGAAGGCGTTCTGAGCATTGCCTTCAAGGTCGCGGATGACCAGGGCTTACTGCTCATCGATCTCAAAGACCTACGGCAGCTGCTCAACCACGTCGGCGAAAACGCCGCTGAAATAACGACGTCCTACGGC